>CAXHHS010000241.1:0-8723 GCA_964015645.1 uncultured bacterium | reverse complement strand
GTTAAAATCACCTGGTTTTCTGGCAGCGGTTTGAGGCTAACGGCTTTTGGCATTGTTAGATCGCCAAACCCAATCAGCATCGCCAGTGGCATGCCGCCCAAAAATCCGCTGGGAGATGTTTCCCGGGTGTTAAAGTCGCCGTGGGCGTCGAACCAGATGAGCAGCGGATCGATACCGGCTTTTTGCAAACCGGCCAGCGTACCGATGGTCGCGCAGCAGTCTCCCGCAACGCTGATCGGCCGTTCCCCGCGACTAACTGCCCCGGCAACAGCCTCTGCCAGCGGCTGGTAAATGGCTGACATTCGCTTCTGCTGATCGCCTTCGGGAAGCGGCGGCTGGTTGCGCTGCCAGTGGGGTTGGTAAATGGGGTCTAATTCCGGCAATGATTCGTCGAGGAAAAATGGGGTGAAAGTGAAGTGGTTTTGCATCAATCTTCCAATCCGGACAACGCCTTTTCTAAACTCGCAATAATTTCGGGCACTTCTTCCAAACTGCAAGTGCCAACTGACAGGCGGTACCAATTCGACTCTTCTGATGCGCCGAAATAGTGGAAGGGAACCAGGCCGACTTTCGCTTCCTCCAAAATATAACGATGCACTGCGTGATTGCTATTTAATCGCTCGTTGCTTGCGGTTTTTTTGCCGCGCAAATCCAACTGAACGGTTAAATAAATAGCGCCCTGTGGCTCAATAGCGGATACGCTGTACCCTTTGTTTTTTAAGGCAATAAATCCTTCGTAAAATCCATCCAGCCGCTGCTGCACTTCGTTGCGAAAGTTGTTCAAATAGGATTCTACCGAAGCATGATCGGCAAGAAATTTACCGGTAGCAACCTGCTCCGGTTTTGGTGCCCAGGCGCCGATGTGGGCGACAATGGTACGCATTTTTTTCATAATATCCTGCGGGCCAAATGCCCAACCGAGCCGCAATCCCGTTCCGCAAAATGCTTTAGAAGCGCCATCGACAAAAACCGCATAGTCTTGCATCTCCGGGCGTAGCGCCACCGCGTTGTAGTGCCTGCTTTCGCCAAAGGTGATGAGCCAGTAAATCTGGTCGAACATCACATAGAGCGGTTTTTTGCCCGGCCCGCGGTTTTGATTTTCTTCCAACACCAGGTCGCAAATTTCTTCCAGCGCGGTTTTGCCCATCACCGTGCCGGTGGGATTTAGCGGCGAGCAAAGGGCAATTAATGTGGCATCGCTCAAGTGCGGTTTGATTTCTGCGGCAGTGGGCATAAAGTTGTTTTCCGGGGTGGTTTCCAGCAGTATCGATTCGGCGTCGCTTAAGTGGGTGTAATAATGATTGTTCCAGGAGGGCACGGGATAAATCACTTTATCGCCGCGGTCGATGATGGTGCGGTAAAAACTGTAAATTAGCGGCCTTCCACCGCTGGCGATCAATATATCATTGGGATCGTAATTGACATCGCTATAACGCAGCAACAGTTGGGAAATCGCCTTCCGCAAACTGGGCATACCAAACGCCCCGGGGTAATTGGTCTGCTTTTCTTCGTACGCCTTATAAATTTCGGTTTTCAACGCTTCCGGAATGGAGAAAATTTGCGGCTTAAAATCGCCAATCGTCAGGTTATAAAATTTTTCTCCCCGTTGAATTCTCTCGTTAATCTCCGCTGCCAATGTGATAATCGGAGAGGTTTGAATTCCATCCGCCATTTTTGCTATTCTCATAATGCCTCCATTGTTAAGAACGGCGAAATTATTAAAATCATTTCCGGAGCGAAAGGGGAAAGTATAATAGTTAGGTTGAGGAAGGTGTGCAGGGTAGGTCTGCCACGAAGGCACCAAAACACCAGGTTTCACCAGGTATTTTTAATTTTTCTTTGTGATTCTTCGAGTCCTGGTGGCTTCGTGGCAAATTTCCAAACAGCCTCTAAATACAAAATTTGTAATTTCCTCACTTATAAATCCCCAAAGACTTCATCTTTTTGTGGAGATTGGTTCGTTCCACGCCTAACAGGCGGGCAGCCTGGGAGACGTTGCCGTTAGCGGCTTTCAGGCAATGTTCGATGTATTGCCGCTCGGCGTCTTCCCGCACTTCCGATAGCGTTTTGCTGCCGGCTTTGATTTGGCTGGCTTGGATCGTTGGTTGATACAAATACGGCGGCAAGTCTTCCACTTTGATCTCGTTGTTTTCGGAAAGAATAATCAGCCGTTCCACCAGGTTTTGCAGCTCGCGGATGTTGCCCGGCCAGGGATAGGTTTTGAGCACCTGGTAAACGCCATCTTTTACCTCCGGCTCGCGGCGGTTATTGCGCTGGCAGTAGCGGCGAATAAAATATTGGGTCAGTAAAACGACATCCTCCGTTCTTTCCCGTAACGCCGGCACTTCAATCGGCAGCACATTGAGGCGGAAGTAGAGGTCTTCGCGAAACACGCCTTCCTGCACCATCGTTTCCAGCGGTTTGTTGGTAGCGGCGATAATGCGTACATCCACCTTCAATACTTCCTTGCCGCCGACGCGCTGAAACTCGCCATCTTGCAGCACGCGGAGCACTTTGGTTTGCACCCGCAAACTCATATCACCGATTTCATCCAAAAAGAGCGAGCCGCCGTTGGCTTGCAAAAATTTACCGTCGCGGCGTTCCGAGGCCCCGGTAAAAGCGCCTTTTTCGTTGCCGAACAGCTCGCTCTCC
Organism: uncultured bacterium; assembly: GCA_964015645.1. Lineage (GTDB taxonomy): Bacteria > Calditrichota > Calditrichia > RBG-13-44-9 > J075 > CAXHHS01. The sequence goes on along the minus strand of CAXHHS010000241.1, from coordinate 6,071 downwards.
GATAATTCCTCCGGGATGGCGGCACAGTTCATTTTTATGAACGGCTCCTGCGCCCGCGGGCTGTGCTGATGAATGGCGTAAGCAATCAGCTCTTTTCCCACCCCGCTTTCCCCGGTAATCAGCACTTTGCTATCGGTCGGGGCAACTTTTTCGATTTTGTTAAGCACCGCTAAAATCGCCGGGGATTCACCTACCAGGCGATAGTCTTCCGAAACGGATTCCTGCAAATGATCTACTTTGGTTTGCAGCGAGCGCCGTTCCCGCAGGTTGCGGAGGATGAGGAGGATTTTCTCTTTGTTGAGCGGTTTTTCCAAAAAATCGTAGGCGCCGGCGCGGGTGGCTTCCACCGCCATGCTAAGGTTGGCGTGGCCGGAAATCATTACTACATCACTGTTTGGGGCGATTTCTCTCAGCTTTTTCAGCACTTCCATGCCGTCCATTCCCGGCAGCATTACATCCAGGAATGCCACATCCGGCGGCGATTTTTCCGCTTCCGCTAAAAACGCTTCTCCCGACTCAAACGTGCGTACACGGTATTTTGCCGTGCGTAAAATCAACTCAAACGAGCGGCGGATGTTCTTTTCGTCATCGACGATGTGGATGGTGAAGTTGGCCATATTTAACCATTAACTATGCGCATTATTTCGAGTGATCTTTCAAGATTTTATCAATTTGAGGTTTCAAGGGAGGAAGTTCTTTTTTTACGGTATCCCACAAAACATCTAACTTGACGCCAAAATAATTGTGGATAAGTTTATCCCGCATCCCGGCCATTTCTTTCCAGGGGATATTAGGATATTGACCTGTAAGGGAAGGCGGAAGCTGTTTAACCGCTTCTCCGATAACTTCAAAAGCCCTGGTGACGGCGTAAATACTTTTTTTATCCTGTTCAAATTCATTATAATCCATACCTTCAACGAATTTAATGGCATCGGCTATAGCACCGGAGATATCTTCGAGGTAATCCAGAAAATCCCTGTTCATATTGATACGACCTCTTCAAGGATATATTTTTCAATTCTTGGTTTCAAAGTATCCTTCATTACCAAATCCACTTTGATTCCCACAACCTCACTCAAATAATTCTCCAGGGCAATAAACTTGAGAAGCCCTATTGGCGCTGCGAACTCCACCAATACATCCAAATCACTGCCCAGTTTCTGCCTATCATGAACATAGGAGCCGAAGATACCGATGCTTTCGACATTGAAATTTTCTTTTAAATACGGTTGTTGGTTTTGAAGAATCTTTTTTATTTCTACCAGGGATTTCATCAATTTATGCTCCTCAACATAGTTTGCTACTGACTTCTAATTTAACCACGAATTGTGCAAATGGCACAGTTATTTTTCGCCAGGGTTTTGGTAGGGAACGATTATCGTCCCGATGTGATAAAAAACAGCGTTTCCAGCATTTTCAATCTCATATCTCGGTTAATCTCCAAAGGTCATCATAGGTATCTTCATCTTCCGTTTCCCGATAAAGTTTAATGAGAAGTTCTATTGCCAGTTTTTTATCTCCTAACTGCCACATCGCGGAGGCACAATCGCTGCGCAGGAAGCTGTCTTGTTTGCTATCCTCTGCGATGTTTAACAGTCTATCGATGACCGCGCGGTCTTTAAGACCTAATTCCCCTACCGCTTTAGCACAATCGCTACGTAGGTTGCCGTCTTGTTTGCTATCTTCCGCAATTCCTAACAATCTATCGATGACCGTATAGTCTTTGAGGCCCAACTCCCCCACCGTGTAGGCACAATCGCTGCGCAGATCGCTGTCTTGTTTGCTATCCTCTGAGATGCCTAACAGTCTGTCGATGATCGCGCGGTCTTTGAGTCCCAATTCTCCTACCGCGGAGGCACAATCGCTGCGCAGGTCGCTGTCTTGTTTGCCATCTTCTGCGATGTTTAACAGGATATCCACGGCGCGGTCTCCGAAGCCCAACTTTCCTATTGCGGAGGCACAGTAGTGATGCAGGTCGCCGTCTTGTTTACTATCTTCCGCGATGCTTAACAGTCTATCGATGACAGCGTGGTCTTTGAGACCCAACTGCCCCACCGCGAAGGCACAGAAGCGGTGCAAGTCGCTGTCTTGTTTGCTATCTTCTACGATACCTAACAATCTATCGATAACAGCGCGGTCTTTGAGACCCAATTGCAGCACCGCGGAAACACAATTGCGGCGCAGGACGCCGTCTTGTTTGCTATCTTCTGCGGTAACTAAAAGGATATGATTTATAACCATATTACAAGTACTGTCGCTAACATTAGCTATCCAATTTTGAAAACGTGCCCAAGGGTAAGCGTTCCAGAAATTACTTTTGGATATATTTTCTAGCGACCACTCAAAAAATGCAGCTGCCTGTTCTTCGACAAACTGGCGGTCTTCCAACCAGGTGCCTTTTTCCGCTAAAAATTTCATCACAAAATACTGGTCGCTGCGCAGCAAATCCTGTGTGCCATAACTGTTTAGATCGTTAACAATGTATTTTAAAATGACAAGGGTTTGTTTAGGGGGAATATCCTGCAATGCTAACAGCAATACCTCCTGCCAAAAAGGATTGGTGATATATTCTTTCACATAATCCTTCATAATTTGCAGGTCAAAATTATCTTTGGTTTCCCGGGCAATGTAAGCAGCGGCAAAATACTCCTGGAAGGTTTTGTGCACAAACCCGTACTGGCCGGGTGCTAATTCCACCACCAGGCCGGAGCGGGTACGGATGCGCTCGATAAATTCGCGGGCTTCGCTGCGGGCGTCTACATCATCATATTTCAGGGCATTCACAAATTCCGGTATTAACAGTTCCAGCAAGGCTTCCCGGGGGATGGTGGTGCCGCTGCTTTCGCCGCTTTCCTGTTGTTGCAGCTCAAATCCTACTTTTTCCAGGAATTGGTGCTTGCGTTCAAAATTAAATTTCTGGTCGAGGCGCTTGGCGCTTTCCCAGGTGTGGAGCAGCGCCTCGGTGGCTTTTTTGTAGAGCGTCAGGCGGTCTTCCGGTAGTTGCGCTTCGTAACGGTGGATCACGCCGATAATGGTCAAGAGGAGGGGGTTGCGAGCGAGTTCTTTTACTTGTGGTTTTTGGGTTAATGCTTCAGTTAAATCTGCGCTCAGGCGGTCGGCGTCAGCTTCGCTGGCCTCCCGGCAGCGGTACCAGTTGCGGCTAAATTCGGCGATCTCATCGTCATCAAATTCGGTGAGGGTAAAATGGCGATAGGCTTCCACATTAAAGCGGGTGCGGATGTAGCCGGCAATCCGGGAGGTAATGATCACCCGGTTGCTGGCCGGTAAATTATTGATAAACAGGTGGATTTTGTCTTTAATTTCCTGGCGGCGGGCTTCTTCCGCCACTTCATCCAGGCCGTCGAACAGCAGCAGGGCGTTGCCGGCATTGAGGTATTTTTCGAAAAAGCCGTCGGGCAATGCCAGGCAATAATCCGAACGGATAAAGTCGTAGAGGAATTCGCGGATACTGTAGCCGGGATCGCTGCTTTGGCGCAGTTTTTGTTCGAAATCGCGAATTTTTACCAGCAGCGGAAAGCGCGGCGGCGCTTCCCCCCAACGCTCTTTTTGAAACGCTTCGGCACAATCTAACGCCAGGTATTCCAGCAAGGTCGATTTTCCGGAACCGGGCGCGCCGAGGATGACAAAGCGATGGTCGCTTTCTTCATCTAAAATAGCGTTTACCTTGCGAGGCGCTCCTTTGCGGGCAGTATCGGAAACTCGCAGTTCTCGCCGCAGCGTGAGTTCATCCGGTAACGAATCTTCATCTTCATTCAGAAGGCTGAGATGCTGGCGGTAATCGCGCGGGGGAATGTCTTCTTCCGCTCGCGGCATCACAAACACTTTGCTGACGGCAATATCGTTTTTATCGCGGTAATCCGGGATGCCGGTAAATTTGAGATAGCCGTGCTGCGCTTGCAGTTGCTTAAGGTAAATTCGCTTGGCCAGGGAGGGATTGTGTTCCACGCCGCGTTTATCTAACAAAGCGCGGATGTCGCTGAGTTTTTGCTGGGTAAATTGCGCGCGAAATTCCGGTTTTTGTTGGGCGAGGGTTTCGATATTCTCCACCACATCGGCGATGGTTTGCACGAAATTAAAATCCGGCACTCGCCCGTGGCCATGTGCCCGGCATTTGTCGATAAAAATTTCTTCCAGGCGGTCAAAATCGATTTGGTGCTTCTCCCCGGAAAAAATTTTAGCAAACTGCTCCCGCACATCGTCATCAGTAAAAAAACTTTTGAAAATATTGAATTTAATGGAATTATCTTCCGCTTGCTCCAGGTAGCTGTCGCGAAAGTCGTTCCAGGATTTGGCGATCAGGCGCTTTTTATCATTCGGTTTCAGCAGGTTTTTAACGCTGTCATAGCCATCGGCCATAATCAACCGTAAAAACTGGGTTGCGAGATTCGCCAAAATTGTTGTCGAAACCGGGTCGGGCATGGTTATGTTTGGCCTTTGTTAGATAACATTGTGACTTTAGCGGTTTTGGCTATTGAATTGAAAGCATGTTTTAACGTTTGCTATATTTAACCTCACCCTCGGTCCCTCTCCTGGCAGGAGGTATGTGTTTAGCGTCATTTTTTAATTCTTTCAATACCGATACGTTCAGATTACTATGAAAACAGACATTGACAGCTTACGTTCAACTCTTGAATCCTTCCGTGATGACCCGGATCGTTTGATAGAGATTATTCTTCAACAATCTGAGCGTATTGCCGAGTTGATGGCAGAGGTTGCAGCGCTAAAACAACAGCTTTCCGATTTAGAGCAAAAGCCTCCGGGTTCTACCGCTCCCTTTCGGATTGAAGATCGCAAACGCGCCAGCAATCCGAAGAAGCCCGGCCGCAAAGGCGGCCACAAGGGCAGTTATCGCAAGGCACCGGCAGAGACCGAACAGATCACCGTTCCTTTGAGCTGCTGCCCGCAGTGCGGTGGTGAAGTAGCTGATGTTCAAGCTGTCAAACAAGTGATCGAAGAGATACCTCCGGTAGAGTTAAAGGTTATTGGTCTCACCACATTTAAGGGGTGTTGCGCGAAGTGTGGTGAAGTTCGTTCCACTCATCCCCTGCAAGTTTCCACGGCGGTTGGCGCTGCCGGTGTTCATTTGGGGCCGAATGCCCTGTCAATTTTGCTGCAACTTCAACATCGCTGGCATCTGTCAAAGCGAAAGACTTGCCAGATTGCAAAGGAACTCTTTGGCTTATCCATTACGCCTGGCGGCCTGGTTTCCACCACTCACCGACTGGCAGAGAAGCTGGAAAGCAATTATGAAGGACTGAAAGAACAAGCGCAATCCGCAGCAGTGCTCTACAGTGATGAAACCAGTTGGTATGTTGGAGCGCCAGGGTATACCTTATGGGTTTTCACTCATGGGCAGCTAACTCTCTATCGCGTTGTCGCCACCCGCAACCGTGATGAACTCCAAGACACTGTTGGCAAAGACTTCGCCGGAGTGCTGGTCAGTGACTGTCTATCGATTTATGATGATGCCACCCCAAACCAACATAAATGTTATAGCCACCATCTCAAAGCAATCTCAGAAGCGATCCGAAAACATCCTGAAGGTGGCAGCGGTTTCTTGATGAAAGTAAAAGTGTTGCTGAAAACCGCAATGGCTGTCAAAGAGCTAAAAAATGAAACAGACCCAAAAACTTACCAAAAATGGTGCGACAATCTGGAAAAATGGGCCGACAGACTACTACTCACCAACCCGCGTGGTCAACCCCAGGAAGAAGCCGTCAGAAATCGATTATGTAAACAACGCGATCACCTATTTACTTTTCTACAGCATGATCAGGTCGATGCCACTAATAACCTGGCCGAAAGACAGTTGCGCCCTGCTGTGATCGCACGAAAAATCTCCTGTGGCAATCGAACCGATAAAGGCGCTAAAACATGGGAAACTTTAGCCAGTCTGGCAACCACTTGTGCGCAAACCGGCAAATCCTTTGGTGATATGATCATCGAAGTCCTGGCGCTCGACCCAGTATCCAGCGCTTAACACGCTAAACAGATACTCTCCTTTTAGGAGAGGGGGCGGGGGTGAGGTTAAAAATGGCAAGAACTTTATT
>CAXHHS010000240.1:0-8734 GCA_964015645.1 uncultured bacterium | reverse complement strand
GTAGAAGAACTGGTTGAAGATGTTGTCGAGCAAGGAAAAACCACGGTGGACAATAATCGCGGCCGTTTAAAAAAGGCGCTTAATGCGGCAAAAGACGCTTACAAGGAAGAAAAAGAACAAACGGAAGAAACCGAATGATTTGGGAAATCAGCACGCTAATTGCGGCAATTGCAATCCTGGTTTTGGTTGTTTACCTGGTACCGGCGATTAATCAATTTCGGCGCTCGATGAAACGAGTGGAGGAGGTTTCGAATGATTTGAATGGCCACCTTCCTAAAATTATGGAAAATCTTGATCATGTTACTGCCGATCTTTCCCAAATAATGGCTGCTGGCCGAAAGCAAGTTTCAACATTAGAAACTGCCGTTGAAGAAGTAAAAGGTTTGGTCGATGATGTTGTTGGTATAGAAAGAAAGATTAAACGACAGCTCGATTCACCGTTAATCCGAACCATTGGCACAGTAGCGGCAGCAGCAAAAGCAGCACAAGTTTTTATGAATGTAATCGGCAGCAGAAAAAAGAGATAACCTGAATGGCAGATGTCGGCTTAAATGAAATCATCAAAACCGCTTCCCGGGAATTTCATCTCCAAACTTCTACATTAGTTGATGAAGGCGTTATCCGTACCGAAGTGTTTGAAAAAGGGCAAATTTTATTCGTCGTAAATCATCAATTCGAACGGCGAACCCCGGTTCAAGCAGACAGTGCGGAAAGCCGCCTGCGCCACATGGTGGATAAATTTCACCAATCGATCATTGAAGAAATCGACAGCCTTTTCGAAATCTCCGAACAGGTATTTGAAGAAGAAAACCCGGTTGCCCATGAGCGCATTGGCCAGGTATTTTTATTTACCCATATTTTTGATAAGGCTGAAAAACACTTCACGAAAGCAATTGAATTGGATCCCGAACGGCATGGTAGTTTTGTCTATCTTGGCCGCTGCTATTTTATGCAGAAACGCTATAATCGCGCCGAAAAAATTCTCTCCCAAATTTTGGATCGCAAAATTAAATATCCCGATTTGTATAACATGGTGGGCCTGGTGATGATGAAAAAAGAAGATTTTCGTCAGGCATTGCAGTATTTCAAAGAGGCGTTAAAGCAAAATGCCGCTTATGTGGAAGCCTATTTTAACCTGGCAGAAACCATTTTATACCGGGTTAACACCCTTAAAGAAAAACGCCGGATAGAAGATTTAAAACAAAGTATAAAATTCTTAAAGATTATTCTCAAAAAGATCGATGATTATGGAAATGTGGACGACCGCAACCATTGCAGTTTAACCAAAAAAGCACTGGTAAAGTTGGACACATATAAAGCGTTAATGCTCTTGCGGGAATACCGGGAAAATGCCTACATCCGCAATACGCCGCCGGAGGTAATTGGTTTTAAGTTTCAGTTGCGGCTGCTGTACAGTGCGGAAGAAATGTCCACAGAAGTGCTGGAAAATTATGAAGAGGAAATATCCCGGGCATTGCAGAAAAACCCCTCGTACCCGGATCTCTGGCATTATTTAGCCCTGATTCATTTGATGCAATGCCGCCATTATTTTTTAAAGGGCCTGGATAATTTCCGTGATGCCACCCGCATCAACCCGCAGTTTGATAAAGCTGTCAAAAACCTTCGCCTGGTAGAAAATGATGGGCGAGAATTTTTGGCGCTTATTAAGACGATTGCTTAAAAATGGTTTTATCAAATGTTCTTTGATCTTTTTTTATCCGTACATCTTAAATCCGCCAATAAACCAAATCAATACATGTTGTCATCTTATGCCGATTAGCGATTCATTTATCGCTGTGATTGTAATCACCACCATTGCCGGGATGTAAGGATAAGTTCTCCTCTTTTTGGGAGATCAGACAAAAAGGTACCAAAGTCACATAAAATAGGTTGATGAATAGTATTTCTTTGAGATTATAAATTTGGAGCCTTTTTATTGCGACGAACAGTAGTGGTTTCATAAATACAGAAAGAACATAGTGTTATGAAGAATCAATTCGAAAAAAATGTTGAGGGCGGAAAGCGTCACCTGTGCTTTATGGGAATGGTGGCCTTTTTGTTCTTTTCAGTCGCCGGTGTTGCACAAGAGAAACGAGAAGTTGCCCAAAAGGATTTTTCCGGCGGCATTTCCCTGCAATTCGATGGACAGCAATTAGCCAATATCGGCGATATGTTAACGGTTTCCGACTCGCTGGGACATAAATTGGCGCTGCTAAAAATTACCCTGGATGGCGAAAAACGCTGGGCAAGAGTTAGCACGGAAACGCCGGAAATAAACAATGTTGTGCACTGGTATTTCGATGAGACCGTCGGGCAACTTGTAATCGATTTGCGCGGTTTAAAAGACGCCATTTCCGATCAATCCAATTTAGAATTATCGATTTCAGTGTTGAACACCCGCACCAAACAATTTAAGCTCTCGGCTTACAATGCTGTTAAGCAAGCCGATAATCAACAGAGCGTTCTTACAAAAATTAAAGATGTGAATATCGATGTACAGTAATTATCTGTGCCCAGATGTTCAAGTGTTTTGGTGTATAAGTACTTAATTATTATTATTTTAAGAATATAGGTGGCTATCTATAAGTTGGAGCTTTAAGCTCCCCTCTCCTACCAGGAGAGGGGCCGGGGGTGAGGTTAAAAAGTTGAAAAAACTAAGTTAGCGTTTGCCCCGATGAATGTTAGTAAAAAAGAGGAAAAAGTTCAGAGAATATGAGAGTTAAAAACAACGCGCGAGCGTCTCTTTGGCAAAAATTTTTGAGGGGGATGGCGGTAATACTATTGTTGCCTGCGGTGGTATTTGCGGATCAAGGGCCAACGTCTCCGGAAGGTGTTCGCTGGTCGGATTCCAAAGCTCCTGGAAACAACGTCGATTTCTTTTGGATCGATCTTGGCGGCACCATAATAAGCGACCCGGATGATGACGATGTTACTTACCCAATAACACTTCCGTTTCCATTTAATTATTACAACCAGAGTTTAAATTCAATCCAGGTTAGCTCCAATGGATATATAACATTTCATACTTATAGCAGCAGTTTTCCTGTTAATACGAATCTTAGCCCAGCCGGCCAACCGGATTCTTTGATCGCAGCTTTTTGGGATAATATCGCTTTAACGGATAAAAATCCTATTGGTGCAACTGAACCTCGAATTTATACAAAAACAACAGGTACGGCACCCTATCGCAAATTTATTATAGGATATAGTGAGGTGTTTCTTGCAGACCAACCGGCAGGATTAGATGGCCCGCTCACCTTCGAGATTATTCTCCATGAGACGACAAATATCATTAAATATCAATATTTAGAGTTAGGCGTTGGGGTTCCGGCTGAGCAAGGATTTTCTGCTACAGTGGGCTTGCGAAACCAGATTGGTACAAGCACCTCGAATGATTCTCTAACATATTCCTTTAACACTGCCAGTCTTGCGGATAGCCTTGCTATTTTATTCCATCCTTCATCTGCACTTTCATCCAATCCCGGGCAACTGGATGTTACCGATGTTGTTGCAAACACCAGCAACCAAAGTTTTACTTTGACCATCGATAACTTAAATTTAACCTCTGCGCCCAATTTGCAACAAATGGGAAAAGCGGATGTTATCCAAATTACCAACCCGTTAAGTTTATTCGGCGTTGATACAATGACGGTAAGCCGGGTTGTGGTGGATGGAACCAGCTATTTCCTGGGTGCTAACGATCCGAATCCACCTTCGGAAGAATTTGGTGTGGCATTGGGCGCTGTAGCAACCTGGTCTTATAGTGGCGCTGTTCTAACGATTCAACTCCCGCCGTTTGCAATAAAAAATTCAGTGGAAGTCGAATTCCAGGTGGATATTCCCTTTACGCTTGGCAATGGGTTTAATTTCAATCCTACGATTTCTTCACGAATTGAAACTAATAATACAGTTACTACCACCGCTTTGTTTAATATTGTAGACGCGTTAAATACACTCTCCATCGTACAATTGCCAACAGCCATTACCGGCACTGTAGACCAGGATCTACCCGGGAAGTTTATCGTACGGGTTGCTGACCCAAGTGATCAGGATGTGCCCGGCGTACCGGTAACATTTTCTTTCTTTCAAAAACCAAATGGCGCTGCAAATGATTCCCTGTCTCCCTCGTCCGGTGTAACCAACCTCTCCGGCCAATTAGAAACCACTGTACACCTGGGCACGAAAACCGGGAATTACGTTATTCGCGCCACTGCCGCTCAAACCACTCCCTCATTCGTACAATTTACTGCCACCGCTACCCCGGATGTTGCGAACAACATTGTCGTTGTTTCCGGGGATAACCAACCCGGGCAGCCAACTGATCCATTAAGCGATCCAATTATTTTTCGCCTGGAAGACCAATTTGCCAACCCAATTTCCGGGCAAACGCTGAATTTTAATTTGGTTCCGGGGGCGGGTATTGGTTCTGTTGCCCCGCCCTCTGCACCTACCAACGCCAGTGGCGAAGCCCAAACCATCTGGACCCTGGGAACGGATATTCAGCAACAAATGTTTGCCCAGCTTCAATCTTCTACCATTAGCAGCGATACGGTTAATGCAACTGTTGCGCCGGGTGCGCCATTTAGTCTGGCGCTCATCACACTCCGGCAGCAACCTTTTGATTCTGTTGCAGTCGTCGGTGGGCAATCCGTCACGGTTGTGTTGGAAGCACGCGACGATCAAAATGTTCCGGTTCCCGGCGTCAATGTTGTTTTTACACCGGTGATGGGTAATGTATCATTCGAATCGGATACGGTAACGACCAACTCCTCTGGCCAGGCAGTTAACGTTATTACCACGGATGCCGCTGATGCCAGCTCTTTTTTTCGAGCACAAATTTCCGGCGGTGGGCCGTTGCGGGATTTACATCTGTATCACTTAAATTTTTCCGGTAATTTAACGCCCTCGTCAGCTAATCCTGGCGACCCGGTTGCATTTAGTTTGGATCTGGAAAATCCTTCTCCGCTGCATTCGCTAATGCTCAATAGTTCCCAAACGTTTTTTGAGTTTACCGACGGCACAAACACCTACAGCGCAGCGTTAAATCCTGCCAGCGCTACATTAGCTCCCGGCATTAATACGATTAGTTTTACCAATACGACGATTAATGCCAATTTTACCCCCACCGGTTACACCCCGGTAATCCGTGTGCGCGGCGCTGCGCCGAATGATGCGACGGTTAACGGAAATATCTTTTTACCGACAAACTCACTATCATTATCCACTGCTAATATTTCCATGCTCTCTTTGCAGCCCGGCACTGTTACCACTGGTACAGCGGTTACCTTTACCGCTCAACTGCAAAACGGCGGCAGCGGCGATGTTACCCTGGACCCCGCCAATACCTACATTATGTTTGGCAGCGACCAGGTATTTTTAGACCAGAGTTATTCGGTTCCGGGCGGCCCCGGCGGCGGCCAGCCGGTTAATGTACAGTTTGCCACTGCAACCACTATTCAAACGGCGGCCAATCCAACGCCACAGGACGTAACCGTTCACCTGGAAGGCACAAACAACGGCGCGCCGTTTAACCCGGGAGATTTTACCGGACCGAGTAGTATTTTGGTACAAGAACCACCCAGTTTAATTGTAGCCGGCATTCTGGTGCTCCCCAGCGAGATTTCGCAAAACCAGGATGGGGTGCAGGTTCAGGTAACATTGCAAAACCAGGCCGGTAACCGGGCGAGCGCGCAATTGGATTTAGCGAACGATATTACGATTTCGACCTCCCAACTAAGCGGAATTAGACCTACATCAAATGCAACAATTACAATTGCTGCCGGCCTTATTACTTCCGTTGATTTTGTGTTCGATATCAGCGAATCCTATCCCCCGGTGAACGAATTTATTACAGTAGATTACCAGTTTACGGATGAAAATTCCGGGAATACGATTGCCGGCAATTTTACCCAGAATAATGCGTTTACGGTGTTGTCGAGAGCGCAATTAGTTTTGGACAACACGGCTTTTGGTAGCAGCGTATCTCCTGGCCAAAGCACTACATTTAGCTTTACCGTAAGAAATACAGGCCAGGCAAACGCAGTCATCAATAGTACAAATGATATCGATATCGAATTTAATTTCAGCCATAACTTAACATTAAACTCGCCATCTTTACCAACAACCGTTCCGGCCAATAATGGCTTCCGAAATTTTTCTTATACCCTGGTATCGGATGCAAATTCCAGCGAAGGGCCGGATTCGGTTGATTTGAAAATTCGCCATAACGACGAGGTAAGCGGCAAACAATACACCGATATCGACACCACCAATGTCGATGCGCTGGTGATTACCCAGGGGGCGACACTTGACGAAGTGCAGATACAATTGGTGCAAGTACCGGATTCCGTTACCCAAAACCAGATGGGAAATTCTGCTTTTGTGCGAATAAAGAATTTTTCAACATCCGATATCCAGTTTAATGATGTAACCCTGTTTTCTTCACCCCCGGGGATCACCGGTTCGCTTACAACCTCTACTCCGTTTATTCTTGGCCCGGGCCTGACAAATGATTTTACATTTACGTTTGATGTTCCCGGCGCAATGTCCCCAGGCGTTGTAACAATGGACGCCGGTTATGATGCAATCGAACTTACAAATAGCAGCCCCCTGGTTACCAGCGGCGCTGCAAGTCCCGGCACCATGCGAATTTTTGAACCGGCAGTCCTCTCCGTTGGCCCTGTAATCGTAATGCCGAATGCTGTCAGTGCCGGGCAAAGCGGTATAACTGCCAGTGCAGTCATTACCAATGGCAGCAGTGGAGCGACCTCCCCGGCAGCTATTAATAAAATTGAGCTTATTTTAATCGGGCCAAACGCTAATATGATCGATACGGTTCGGGTAAACCCACCTACCATGCCATTTACACTGGCTGGTGGCCAATCATTGCAAGCACAGTTTAGTTTGGATGTACCCAGTGATTTCCCGGCAAACCCTGTGAGCACTATTAATGTTATTATCAATGCTATTGCAACAGATGCTACTTCTGGTGTCCCAATATCTGATGCCTCGGATGTACCTGGAACACTTATGATTCAGGAAGTTGCGCAAATACAAATTACCTCTATTAATGTAAGCACCGATACCGCCTTCGTCGGCCAGGAAGACATCCCGATCAGCATAACCGTGCAAAATCAAGGCGGGGCTAACGCTGCAATAAATAATGTTACCTTGCGATTAAAAGACATAACGAATCAAATTGTAACTTTTCCGCGCACACTACAGACACTCACCCTGCCGGATACTATTGCAGGTGGCGGTTCTACCACGATAAATTTTCTGTTGGATATTCCCAGCAGCTTTGTACCAGGCGTTAATGGCGACTCCATTTTCGCCGGCGCCATTGTGAGCGGCGAGGATGTAAACTCCGGAACCGCGCTAACGGATACTGCGGATACCGGCAGCGGCGCCGACCCCTTCCTGGTGGTAGACCCGGCAAACGTTGTTTTTACCGAATTGCTCAACACCCAAACGCTTTATAATATCGGCGATAATGTTGTATTTCAATTAAATGTTACCAATAATGGCCAGGCCAATTACACTATTGACGGCAATACGACACTGCGGTTGGTAAAAGAAAACGATCTCGATGTGGAAATTCCAGTCCCCCTAAATCTTGGCGCGACGCAAACCAATCTCACCGCCGGTGACACTACAACGCTGGTATTTCAAAATGTGCAGCTAAACGCCCTGGGGAATTTCCGCCTGTTTTTGGATGTCAGCGGAACGGTGTCCGGGCAAGAAGTCGATTTCGATGATATTTCCACGCCGCAGAGCATATCCGTTGGCGGCAATATTAGTTTTCAGAGTTTTTTGGTGGAGCCGGATACCGCTGCGTTAGGCCAAAGTGGCGTTTTGGCAACGCTGGTGATTACAAACCAGGGGGGCGCTCCGCTGCCGATTGATGCTGCAGAAACAGTTTTGCTATTTCGTTATACTGATAACCAGGAACAGCTTCTTATTAGCGCCCAGCGCCAGGATACTTTAACCGCATTGCCAGCCACAATGCCGGATTCTTTGATCTGGAACTTTACGGTACCACCCGGCGCGCGCTCGGGAGAGGTGAATGTACAGGCAAGGCTCAGCTTTGACGGTGGCCTGGATACAACCTCTTTTTCCACCAGCTTCGAAATCGAAAGTGATGCGCAAATTAGTTATGTTCCCTTGAGTCTCACGCCCAATGCCGTTGTGCCTGGCGCAGACGTATTTTTTGAAGCCACCTTCGATAATGCTGGCAGCACCAGCCTTCTGGTAGACGCAGATAGCTCCTTTATCGAATTTACCGATGGTCTGCAAATTTACCGCGCGAATGTAAATGGCAATTTCTCGATTAACGGATCAACAACCAGCCCTCTATCATTCGAAACGATGAATGTAAACACTGCCTTTCTGCAAGGCATTTACCCAATTACACTAAAAGTCGTCGGAACGCTGCCAAACGGTGAAGAGCTGACTGCCGTTAATAATGTGTTTCCGGGTGAAATAACCATCTTGCAACCGGCAAACGTTGTTATTGACACAATCGATATTGTGCCGCCGAGTATTGTCTCCGGGCAGGATAGTGTTGTAACGCGATACAGGTTAACGAATACCGGCCAATCCCCGGCGCTAATAAATTCCGTAACCAGCCTGTTTACCGATACCCTTGGCGCAGATGTCTCCAACCTCTGGAGCATTCAAAGCGAGCAGTCGTTTACCACTCTGAACCCGGCTCAAACCGATACGCTCGAGAGGG
>CAXHHS010000239.1:0-8743 GCA_964015645.1 uncultured bacterium | reverse complement strand
CCACAAAGTCACGAAGACACCAAGTTTCACTAATATATTTTAAATCTTCTTTGTGTAGTTTGGTGACTTGGAGACTTTGTGGCAACTTTTAAAACGGCCTTTCAAATAAAAGCCAACTCATCAGTAATAATTTCTCCAATATTCTTACACTCCCATCTTTATGCAACGAAATTATGCGGATTGGCCGTTGGATAACAAACGGTTTAATTGTAAATTGGAGTTCGGCTTTTAACGGGAGGCGCTTTTTGCGAATTACCCTGCGCACAAAATTTATTATTCTAACAACGGTACTGGTTACCATCATTATGGCAAGCGTAACCTACTTTTTTACGATTCGCGAGCTGGCGACGAAACGAGCGGCAATCGAATCGCAAATCAAGCGAATTGCCCAGAATATTGCGACGATGCAGCTGTTGGATAACCAGGATTGGAGCGTTTACCAGAACTACATTTCCCAGCTAATGGCGTTTAACGAAGATATTGTCTACATCGCGATTTACGATGATCGCAACTCCCTTCGCGCCCACACCTTAAACAGTAATTTAATCGAATTGGAGCGGTCGATTTCCTCACGCCGTCAGCAGGCAAGAATCGTTCAGCGGCTGGATAACGGCGCGGTGGCAGAGGAAAGCCTGGGCGATTTTCGCTCCGAACGGGTTAATATTCAGGCTGGCGACCGGGTTCTGGGCAGCGTCCACCTGGGATTTTCAGTAATTGACATTAACCAGGATTTGCAAAGCGGAATCCGCCTGAATATTGTTTTGGCGCTGTTTTATATCGTGTTTTCGATTTTTCTATCCATTCTCCTCAGCCGCCGCCTAACTCGCCCATTGGAACGCTTAAGCAAAGCGATGGCTGCGGTTAACGAAGGCGATTTATCACAAACCGTCGAACCGGAAACCCATGACGAAATCGCCCAATTAACCCACTCTTTTAATGATATGACCGAAGGGCTGCGCGAGCGCCAGATTATCGAAAATCTCGGTTACGAGTTGAGCGCTTCCTTTCAATTTGACCGCCTGGGACCGCTGGTTAAAGATCGCCTTAGCGCTGCCATTGGCGCAGCGGATGCCCGGCTGTATATTAAGGAACAGCGAACCAACGGCGTTTTTCAGGAAATAACCTCCGGCGATGGTAAACGCAACACCTTTCCACCGCTTCATTTAAATGGAGAAGCCACTACTTTTCTTAAGGATAAAAAAAATGGTTTTATGATCCGCTCTGCGCCTGAGTGGGTTTTAGAAATTTTACAACACCAAAACCGGGAAGAGGATGGCCTGGTTATCCCGATGCTGGTAAAAGAGGACCTCTTCGCGCTGCTATTTTTCGAACTGCCGCATCGCCGGGAGCAATATACGAAAAAACAGATCCATTTTGCTGCAACGCTGGCCAGCCAGGCGGTATTGGCGCTGGAAAATGCCCAATTATACGAAAGTTTACGAGAGCAGGAGCGTATCAAAAAGGAACTGGAAATTGCCCGCGATGTGCAGCGAAAGTTGCTGCCAAATCAAATGCCGCAAGTAAACGGGTTTCAGTTCGATGCAATTTGCCAGCCGGCCCAGGAGGTTGGTGGGGATTATTACGATTTTTTTCATCTCGATGAAAATCGCCTCGGCATTGTTATCGCCGATGTTAGCGGGCACGGCGCTTCCGCTTCGTTTTACATGGCGGAAATAAAGGGGATGATGGTTCAATTGACCTCGACTTACCTTTCACCTAAAACGCTATTAACGGAGCTGAATCGCAACCTCTATCGAAATATCGACCGCAATATGTTTATCACGATGATTTACGGGGTGCTGGATATTTCGACCGGAACATTCAACTTTGTGCGCGCCGGCCACAACTCGCTGCTAAAAATCGATGCCGATAATTGCCACCATTTTATGATTCCGCCAGGCATTGCACTCGGCCTTGCTCCCGGGGAAGTTTTCGAAAATCTGTTGCAGGAAGTGACCTTCGAAATAGCATCCGGGGAAACGGTTGTCTTTTATACCGACGGGCTTACGGAGGCGATGAACGGCACCAAAGAAAGTTTTGGAGAAGAACGCCTGCTTGATTGCCTGCTAAAACAGCAAAGGAAAGACGCCTTGAAAACCCGAATGGAGGTTCTCGAAACCCTGGCAGATTTTATGAAAGGCAGCCCGCCGCATGATGATATCACAATGGTGCTGTTGCAGTGTGATAAGAAGTGAATTTTAGTAGCGATCCTTAACAATTTGGTGGAAACTTCAAAACAGCCCCTGTGCCAGTATCGAGTTTCCAGAATCGAGCATCACTAAAAAATAAAGTTCATACATATTTATATAAATGGTAAACATCCGGTGACTATTTGAGGGAAATTATCATGTCAAAAAATATCTATATCTATGTCGTTGTCGCTGTTTCCGGCGCTTCTGTTTTAGCGGTTGAGATATTGGGAACGCGCGTACTCGGCCCGTTTTATGGCGTCAGTCTCTTTCTCTGGTCGGCGTTAATCGCGGTAACATTGATTGCACTCAGCATCGGTTATGCCATTGGCGGTCGCTGGGCGGATAAAAATGCGAAGTTATCCCGCTTGTGCTTTTTGATGATTGGCGCCGGTATTTGGCTGCTACTAATTCCCTGGATTAAACAACCGGTATTATTTGTAGCCGAGCCATTCGGGCTGCGATTTGCGGTGCTGGTTGCATCATTTATTCTGTTTGCACCGCCGTTAACGCTGCTGGGTATGGTTAGCCCTTATGCCATACGAGTAAGGGCGTTGAGTTTAAACGAGGTTGGCAGAACCGCGGGAAACTTGTATGCAATTTCCACAATTGGCAGCGTTGCCGCGGCGTTGCTGACGGGGTTTCTCCTGGTACCGAATATTGGTGTTAGCCGTCTCATTTTTTTCATCGGGGTAGTGTTAATCTTAACCGCAGCTATTGGACTGTTGATGAGCCAATTTAAAAATGAAAAAACAGTCGCTATTGTTAGCGGTTTTTTTGTCATTTTAAGCATTTTTTTTGTGCTCCCTTCGGAACAAGCAGACCCGGAGAGTGGCCTGGTTTCCATCGAGCAAAGCGCCTACGCAGAAATTCGAGTAGTGGATTTTGAGGGCAAACGATACTTTTTGATTGATGGCGGTGTGCATACCATTATCGACCCGCAAACCTGGGAATCGCATTATCCCTATGCGGCGGTGATGGATTTAACCCGCGATTTTTTTGAAGCGCCGGAAAAAATGCTTTTAATCGGCCTCGGCGGGGGAACGATTGTCAAAAATTTTGCCCGCGAAGGCTGGCAGGTAGATGCCGTGGAAATCGATCCGGTAGTAACCGAAGTCGCTCAAAAACATTTTGGTTTAACGGAGGGGGAAGGCCGTTTTTTTCACCAGGATGGGCGGCAGTTTTTGCTAAGCCGGCAAGAGAAGTACGATGTTATCATTATGGATGCCTTTGGCAGCAGCGCCATTCCGTTTCATTTGGTTACTAAAGAATCGTTTGGGTTGATTGCTTCTCGCTTGAAACCGGGCGGTGTTTTTGCAATTAATATGGAATCGAACGGTTGGGAAGGATTGATTCTTAGGTCATTAACTGCGACGCTTAAGCCACATTTTTCAACAGTTTTAGCGTTGCCAACTTATAAAGAAACAGAAGCAGAATTGGGTAATATGGTAATTTTTGCTGCCAACCGCTCTTTAAACCGCGAAGACCGTCTCCCAAATAAAATTCCCTCGCGGGAATATCTGCAATCAATGGATTACAAACGGGATTATGCCTGGAAAAACCGTTTTGAACCGGGAGTCGATGACGCCCCGGTTTTAACAGACAATTTAAACCCGGTCGATCTCTGGTCAGAGGAAATCAACTATTTAGCAAGGCTGCATCTTCATGGTTATTTTACAGATGGTAAATTAGGTTGGTAAGAGTAGCAAAATGGATAGGTTCGCTAAAGCGCCCGGATTTCCCCGGTTACTTGAATATCGACTTTGAATCCCTCAATTCTGTCAGGAATTTGTTGTTCAATTTCCGGGGTTAAAGATGCCGCCATTACAACAATACTGGGTTTATTCTCAAATAATCCCTGGCCAACGCCTACCACACCAGCAACATTCATAATTCGATCTGTGTGTTTTTTTAAAACCGTTTGGATCGTTTTTTCTGCCATTTTCTTATTCCTGGTTTCATTCCTTATAAATTTAGGATTATTTTTTGTTATTTTCAATGGCCTTAAAAAAAGAGCAGCCTAAAACAAGCTGCTCTTTTAAAGGGGTGTGTTTGATGAACATCTGACACTCTGTTTGATTTATTGATCTTTGCCATCATACGTTTTTTATGCAAACAGAATAAATTTCAGACATTTTATCAACACTAATTTCCAACTATCGAAACATTGAATCTGCTTAAAACATCATCAATGGGATTGGCAATCGTAGTGTTACCACCTCCCGCGAAAAGCAATCCAACCGGGCTTCCATTTGTATCTACAACAAGAGAGCCGGAATCGCCGCCATCACTAAACTTTTTATCTGTAATCACAATCTGGTTGATAAAACGAGCCGTGCCGTTATCATACCCGACATTAATCGTGGCATTGATTGCTGTAATTCCACGGTTTGATCTTCTGGTAGAAGTCGCAGTACAGCCGGTTGTCCTTCCGCATTTTTCTACATCCATACCGACTGCGGCAGCAACGGTTGTTGAATTGGGAGCACCATAATTGCCTTCATCGGCAGTTTCGCCTGTTACATCATTAACATTATCCACTTCAGCAATTGCCGCATCAATTACATTGTTCGCACTGGTGGTAAAGACAATCGGTTCAAAATCCGAAAGCGTGGCAATTTGATCAGCCAACGTCCCCCCATCAAATGGCCCGGGCTGTAAAATGGGATCGCCATTATTTGCGGCATTTTCGTTGGCGATTACATGATTATTACTCAAAATATAGGTTTTGCCGCCGCCTTCAACCAGGCAGCCGAGTGTACCGGCAGTAATATCCGGATGCCCCAGGGAAACACCATTCGGTGCGGGTCGATGTTTTTCTGTTGGGTCAAATCCACCACCGCCGCCAGGAGGGCCTTTAAGCGCTTTAATTTCTCCGGTTACCAGTTCTCTTACCGGAATATTATCCAGCGCTGCTGGCAGCGGCGCTTCTTTATTAAGCGCTTTGGTTTGCAGCTCCGTCTTGGTTAAAATCAGAATCGCCGGCCGGCCATCTTCCGTCATGCCGGTCGCTGTTCCGATAACATTGTCAATCGACAATAGCTCGTCCGTAAAACGATCCTGAACCAGCATAGCTTCCTGAACTTCCGGCTCTTCTGCGGAAAGAACAACATTTTCTACCCCGTCGCTTTCTAACGGTGCAACAGGATCTTGCGACTGTTCCGCACAACCGACCCACAGCATTAATGATAATAATAACACAGCGCCGATAACGGTAAACATTCCGCCCCGGCCTTTCCGGAATTTGGTATTTATCATACCGCCTCCTTGGTTATGGGTTGAAAAATAAAACAATTAGATGATGGCGTCTCTTTATTCGCGAAAATTAATTCAACGGGAAGATCACATTAAATTTGACTTTAACAGCTTAGTGCACTATTCTTGTGATAAATTGGCGAAGGTTAAAATGTATTGAGCTTCGATGGTGAGTTTTCTTCTGTCACCTCACCGGTTTAAAATTTCGCAGTGATATGAAAAACGGTCTAAGATACAAAACTTTTATCGAAAGTTCAACCGCACAATCATGTAGTTTTTAACAAAAATTAATATAAAGCATAAGAATTTATATGAATCGAATACCCGCCCTGGATTTATTGCGCGGTTTGATCATGATTTTGATGGCTATCGATCACGCCGGTTTTTTTATTGCGAAAGTGCATCGCGCGGAGTTTTGGGGCATTCCCCTGCCGCAATACGACGACGCTTTTACATTTTTCACCCGGTATGTAACTCACCTGTGCGCGCCGGGCTTTTTTTATTTGATGGGGGCGGGAATGGTTTTATTTGCCGCCTCCCGCCGTGCCGCCGGTTGGCCGGAGGGAAAGATCATCAAACACTTCGCGCTTCGCGGGTTCATTTTGGTGTTGATGCAGCAATTCCTGGAAAATCCGGCCTGGATTTTAGGTGTTTCCACCACCACTCCCGCTGCGCTGGATTTTGATATGGGCGCCGGCGGTGGCGGGCAAATTTATCTCCACCTGGGTGTATTGAACGCGCTTGGGCTGGCGATGATCGC
This sequence comes from uncultured bacterium, assembly GCA_964015645.1. Lineage (GTDB taxonomy): Bacteria > Calditrichota > Calditrichia > RBG-13-44-9 > J075 > CAXHHS01. The sequence goes on along the minus strand of CAXHHS010000239.1, from coordinate 2,539 downwards.
CGGGGCATTTTTACTTCGATGGCATCGCTTTCTGTTAGCGGGAATTGCCCTGGCAGCAATTGTTACCACGCAGCTTGTTACACCCGGAGCGGAATCGGTAGAGGTTCTCTTCCATCCACTTCGGCGAATTTTGTTTACGCCCGGGCAATCCGGTTTCCTAAACGATATTTATCCGCTCGTTCCCTGGTTGGGCGTTACGATATTGGGAATGATTTTCGCGCAGGCATTGTTGAAAGATAATGAAAAGGCGTTCCGTCGATTATTGCTGGAAGGAATTGGTTTCCTACTGTTATTCGTTGTTCTGCGCTTCGTTGGGGGTTTTGGCAACACTCACGATTACGGCGGCAACGGCTGGATGGCATTTCTAAATGTTATAAAATACCCGCCCAGCATCGCCTTTTTGCTGATAATGTTGGGGGTTAACTTTTTGCTGCTCTACCTGTTCCATCAACTCAAGAAACTGCATAGCCATTCCGGTAATCCGCTAATGGTTTTCGGTAAAACTGCGTTGTTTTTTTACATTTCACATCTTTACCTCTATATGCTGATCGGTTTAACCATTCCCGATGGCCTTAGTATCACAATGATGTACCCGTTTTGGGCCGCCGGGCTGGTGGTATTGTATTTTCTTTGTCGCTGGTATAGCAATTTTAAACGAAATACTTCGCCGGATTCGATATGGCGGTTTTTTTAGGTGATTTAAAAAAGCGGATCAATCCCAAAGCTGGTAGTAATTGGCTAAAAACAGAAACATCAGTTCTGCGGTTAAACATACCAGCGCAATGATGTTTGCTTTTGCAAGATTGGGGGGATTGAGTTTTACCGCCGCGACAATGGCAGCAACCCCACCGATGAAAAACCCTAACATGGCGCCTTCCAATGCGTCAAACATGCCATCCAGCGTTCTTCCGTGCGGCGAAAATACTCTTCCGCCCAGCAAGCCGCCCAATAACATACAAAATATTGTAGTGATAATGACAAAGGTAATGCGCTTTAACAATATTGGAGTGGTCATAGTAGATATTCGCTTTTGTAAAATTCTATAGTTAAATTGTTAAGTGGTTAACTCAAGTAAAATAAGCAATTTAGCCATGTAATAATTTAACAATTAAAATTATTCTAACAACACTGCCCGCGCCGGTGAGGCTTCGCCGCCTTTGATCTTAAGCGGAAGGCAGCACAGGGTATATCTTCCCGGTTTTATATCCAGCAAATTTACTCCCTCTAAAATAAAGATGTCATTGCCAAGAATGATGTGATGGGAGGGGAAGGTTTCATCCCTATGTTTTTCAATGGTGATGTAATCGATACCGATCAGGCGAACTCTTTTCTCGGCGCAAAATTCTGCTGCTGCCGGTGATACATAAACATAGTCTTCGCTAAAAACGCCGCTTTTACAGCGCCCGGAAAGCGAATTTTCGGTGCGAAATAATACGGCATCGCCTTCATTAATTTCGGCAGACTCCAATTCCGTGGGATAAACCGCAGTTTTGTTGTGAATATCGATAACCACAGCTGGCAAAATAAATTGCGCCGGGGAAAATTGATCGATAGACTTACCTCCTTCAACAAAATGTAGCGGCGCGTCCAAATGAGTTCCGGTGTGGGCGCTCATGCTCAGCCTGGATACGTTGCAAATGCCGCTATCTGCAATCGTAAATACAAACTCTCGCTGGTATTCCGGATCACCGGGATAGGTAATCGATTCTTCGCCTAACAATACACTAATGTCGTGGATTTTAGAGAAAGGGGGCATTGGTGAAATTTAAGTCAGTTTAGAGTTTGTTTAATTTTAATAATTGATCCCCCGGATGATTAGCATTAATAAGATGAATGCCAGCAGGGAATAAAAAACATATTTCAGCGTTTTTTTCCAAACAGGCTTTTGGGTTATCGATGCCGATATAATCATTTTATAGCCTCGTTTTGGAATCGTTTCTATTTTTGGCGGGTTTACAAAATGCGCTTTTAGTGTTTTCCGCAGGTCAGAAACAGCTCTTGTAAGCGATTCTTCATTAACGATTGTATCACTCCATATTTCATCGATCAACAATTTTCTCGGAACCAGTTTATTCGAATTTTGACATAAAAGGCAAAAGAGTTTAGCAAGTCGGGGTTCTAAGTAAACCTCCTCACCACTTACATTGGATATCATCCCGGATTCAGGGGAAACTTTCCATAGCCCAACACTAAAGTTACCGCTTGTATTTGTTTTGTCGTGCAAGTTCATAAAAAATGGATACTTCTTTCAGCTTTTTTTCAGTTCTTCCGCAAACAGACATCATAAATTTAAATGCAGGTCAAAGAAAACCGAAGAAAATAAAAAACAAAATGAATCGAGAAACTTTCAAAAGAGGAGTGGTGAATGAAAAGTGGCAAGATAAAAACGTTGATAACATGGATTCTCAGAATTATACTTGGCCTGTTATTTTTAGCAGCAGGTGCAGGAAAATTTTTATCGGCGGAAATTTGGGTACAAAAATTTAGTAATTGGGGTTATCCCGGCAATTTTTATATTTTGATCGGAGCCGTAGAAATC
>CAXHHS010000238.1:0-8749 GCA_964015645.1 uncultured bacterium | reverse complement strand
GATGTGTATAAGAGACAGCTATTGGAGCGTTCTCATGTTAAAAAACTACCTTATAATTGCCTACCGTAACTTGATTAAAAACAGGATGTTTTCAGCAATCAACATTTTAGGATTATCGCTGGCGATTGGCTGCGCGATTGTGGTGTTTTTATTCGTAGAACACTTTTATGACAAGGATACTTTTCATGAAAGTGCCGAGAATATTTTCCTGGTGGAAAACATCATTGAGCGTAACGGCCGCCGGCAAGCGTGGGGTGACTCGCCAATGCCGATTGGCCAGGCACTAAAAGCCGATTATCCACAAATCCAGCGCGTGGTGCGCATCAACTACGGCGGCGGCACCATGCGCCGCGGCGATAAAGTGTTTGATGAAAATTTTTGGTATGTGGATCCGGAATTATTTGAGATGTTCACCTATCCCCTCAAATACGGAAGCACAAATGCTTTGAAAGATAAAAATGCCCTGGTCATCAGCGAGGAATTGGCAGAAAAGTATTTTAGCGGCGAAGACCCCATTGGCAAACAGGTTACCATGACCATTGGCGGAAAATACACCGAAACATTTTTTATCAAAGGGGTTGCGGAAAAGCAGCCAAGAAATGCCAGCTTCCGCTTCAATATGCTGATGAATTTTGAGAAACAACTGGATCACCAGCGCATAAAAGATTTGAACGACTGGAAAGAATATACCGGCGCAACATTTGTCCAGGTAAATCATCCGCAAGATATTGCCGAAATCCAGGCCGGGCTGAATAAATATAAAGCGTTGCAAAACGCCGCAAACATCGAATGGCCGGTGGCGGAATTGTTTTTCGAAAACCTTCTGAATCTCTCCTTAAAATCCTACAAAGTGCGGCGGGATATTTCCGGGGGCAGCCCCCCGGCGGGTAGAATTGCGCTGGGGATTGTCGCGTTTTGCCTGATGCTGTTAGCCTGTTTTAATTATATGAATATCGCGATTGCGTCCGCTGCTAAACGGTTTAAAGAAATCGGTGTACGGAAAGTGATTGGCGGCCGGAAAATGCAGTTGGCGCTTCAGTTCCTGGGCGAAAATGTATTAACCTGCCTTATCGCCATGCTAATCGGGTTGGGGCTGGCGCAGTATTTTCTCATCCCGGAATTCAACAAAATTTTTCCCTTTGGCGAAATCTCACTGGATTTTTCCGGGAAACCCATCATCTGGTTGTTTTTAGCAGGCTTGCTGCTGTTTACCGGTTTGATCGCCGGCGCATACCCGGCGCTTTATGTTTCGCGGTTTCAGCCGGTTAGCATTCTGCGGCGGGAGCAAAAACTGGGTGGCAAAAAAATGTTTACGCGCATTTTGATTGTCTTCCAATTTACACTGTCCTTCGCTATGATCGTGCTGGGGGTCGTTCTAAAACAAAATATCGAATACCAGCGCGCAAAAGATTGGGGCTACAACCAGGATGAGATGATTACCATACCGATTAACGGTAAGGAACATTATGAATTGTTGAATAACGCCATCAGCCAAAACCCGGGTATCGTTGCTACGGCGGGCGGGCGCAACCATATTGGCCGTTCCAGTTTCGGAAAAGTGATTGAATATGCTGCCCAAACCTATGAGATTCGCATATTCGATATTGGCGAAAATTACCTGGAAACGATGGGTGTGCGCTTAAAAGCCGGGCGATTTTTTGATGAGAACCTGGAAACGGATGACGCTGCAATCGTCGTCAATGAGAAATTTATCAACGAAATTGATTGGGGAGAGCCAGCTTCCCCGGAAATGGCCCTCGGCAAACAGGTTGTGTTCGACAGCAGCGCTTTTACGATTGTTGGAGTGGTAGACGATTTCCATCATTTGCAATTCTTCCGCGCAATCGATCCGATGATGTTCCGTCTGGAGGAGGAAGATAAATTTCGGTTCCTGGCGGTGCGGGCAAAAGGCGGCACTGTTATTCAAACCGCAGACTATTTGCAATCGACCTGGAAAAAGCTGATCCCGGATCGAGAGTACAAAGGGTTTTTCCAGGATGATGTTTTCGCCGATATCTTTCAGGAAGGCGAGAACGTAAAAAAAATGGGCTACTTTATCGCCTTTACCGCCCTGGTGATTTCCTGCATGGGATTGTTCGGGATCGTTTCCCTGGCCATTGCCCGGCGGATAAAGGAGATTAGTATTCGAAAAGTGTTGGGTGCAACAATTTCCAATGTCACCGGTCTAATGAATAAGGAGTTCGTTATCATGCTGGCGATTGCGGTAATTCTTTCCACGCCGCTCAGTTATTATTTGACCGCAGCATTGCTGGATTCGATTTACAAATACCGCGTGCCCATCGAAAGCGGCCCCTTCATTTTCGCGGCTGTATTAATGTTCGGAACCGCGCTGCTAACCGCCTTATCCCGGATTTATAAAGCAGCGGTGGCAAACCCGGTGGAGGCGCTGCGCAATGAGTAAAGAACGTTAAGCGTTGTGCGTAGAGCGTAAAAATCGCTACACGCTCTATGCTTTTCGCTCCACGATTTACCCGAGAGTTTATAAATATGAAAAACGTTTATCAAATGGAGCGTTATTATGATTAAAAACTATTTTAAAATGGCCTATCGCAGTTTGTTAAAAAACCGGATGTCCTCGGTGATTAATTTGCTGGGACTTTCCGTTACCATCGGCTGCGCAATCGTGATGTTTTTATTCATCGATTTGCAATTGAATATGGATCGTTTTCACGAAAATGCCGGGGAAATTTACCTGGTAGAAAACATCATCCGCTCCGGCGAACAGGAGCAAGTTTGGGCGGATTCTCCAACACCATTGGGCGCAGCGTTGATGGAAGATTTTCCACAGGTAGAACGCGCCGTACGGATTCGCCGGAGCGGCGGTGCCATGCGCTACGGTGATTTGATTTTCAACGAAAGAGTGTCTTTCGTCGATGATGGCTTTTTCAATATGTTCAGCTTCCCCTTAAAATACGGCGATGTAAACGCGCTCTCCGATCCTGCTGCTGTCATCATCAGCGAAAAACTAAAAGAAAAATATTTCCCGGATGAAAACCCATTGGACAAACAAATTACAATTACATTTAACAATCGCCAGGTAGCAACCTTTGTTGTAAAGGGTGTTACCGAAAATAGAACCTATCGAACCAGTTTTTCCTTTGATATATTAATCGCTTTTGAGAAACAGCGCGATTTGGAGAAATCGTTAGACGATTGGGCGGACTTAACCTCCGCAACCTTTGTGCAAATTCCCAACGCCGCGGACGCGGCAGCCATCGAAGCGCAAATGGAGCGTTACCTGCGGCTGCAAAATGAGGCAAATCCCGATCGCCAGATGGCAAAGCTGCTGCTCGACCCAATGCTGGATGTGCCGACCAAACACCTCAACATCCGCAAAAGTATTATGGCAAAAGTGCATCCGGCCGCCGCGATTATCTCCGGGGTTCTGGCAGTGCTGGTGCTGGCCTTAGCCTGTTTTAACTTTATGAATATTTCCATTGCTTCCGCGACTCGCCGCGTCAAAGAGATCGGTGTTCGAAAAGTGATTGGCGGGAGCAAGCGGCAGCTCATCGGGCAGTTTATGGGGGAAAACATTCTGCTATGTCTGCTGGCGTTGATTTTGGGCATCCTCCTGGCAGAATTTTATTTGATCCCCGGGCTCAACGATTTGGTAACCGGGGATGACCGCTTTTACCTGGATTATGCCGGCAATCAATCCCTGTGGATTTTCTTTATGAGTGTTCTGCTGCTAACCGGAATCGGCGCTGGCGGTTATCCGGCGTTTTATATTGCCAGCTTTCAGCCGACACATATTTTAAAAGGCACCCAAACCGTTAAAGGCAAAAAACGGTTTACCAGGGTTTTGCTGACGTTTCAATTTATGATTTCTTTTATTTTGATTGCCCTGGGCGTTTCCATGATCCAGAATGCCGATTACCAGCGCCGCACGGATTGGGGCTACAACCAGGCACAAACGATTGTTGTGCCGTTCGAAAATCCCGCTGATTATACCGTGTTTAAAAATGAAGTCAACCGCTATTCCCAGGTTGCCGGTGTGGCCGGATCGGTCGATCATATTGGCCGCGCCAACCAACAGGCTATCGTTAAAATTGAGAATGTCTCTTATGATGTAACGCGGTTTGATGTCGGCTTTAATTATATTGAAACGCTGAAGCTGCGGCTGCAAGAAGGGCGTTCGTTTGACGAAAATTTACAATCGGATCGCGAGGAATCGGTTGTGGTGAACGAAACCTTTATCGAGCAAATTGGCTGGAAGGATTCACCGCAAGCATCCGTTCTCGGCAAAACGCTGCTGTGCAATGGGAAAACGTATAACGTTGTCGGCGTGGTAGAAGATTTCCACTATTCCCCTTTTATTTTGGGTGTTCAGCCGGTCATTCTTACCGTAGCGGATAAAGCGGATTTTCGCTATCTCTCCGTCAACGTTGCGCCCGGCAAAGCCATTCAAACCGCCGATGCCCTCAAATCCCTTTGGGCAACGTTGACTCCCGATATTCCCTACGAAGGATTTTTCCAGGACAGCGTGTTTGACGACTATTTCCAGGGCATGGAAAACAGCGCCAGCATGTTTACGTTTATTTCCGTCATCGCCCTGGTCATTTCCTGCATGGGGCTTTTCGGATTAGTGACATTAATGATCGCCAAACGCAAAAAAGAGATCAGTATTCGCAAAGTATTGGGCGCAACCGTTAGCGATGTCATTCGCCTGATCAATAAAGAATTTGTATTTATCCTGCTGATTTCCGTAATCCTCGGCTCCGCACTTGGGTTTATGATGATCAACGCCATGCTGAATATAATGGCCGACGGCGCCATGCCATTGGGCGCTTCGCCATTTATTTTCACCGCCGGAATTATTTTGGCAACGGCGTTGCTGACCATTATTTCGCAAGTCTATCGCGGCGCAGTCGCCAACCCGGTGGAGGCGCTGCGGAATGAGTGATAGTCAGGATTACCGAGATAACTGGCCGGAACGAACGGCGCGGACATAGTTGGCGTTGAACCCGACATCGCCATGATTGCAGTTTCCGTCGAGGAAACTGACGTACCACGCGCGCGAGGCGCTGAGTTGATCGGCGGTCCAAATCCAACTCTGTTTGCTGCCAAATATCGGATCAATATACAAATCGCTCTTCTTTTTTTCAGGTTCCATCAGAGACATTGCTTCTTCCAGTGTCGGCAGCCGCCAATCGCTAAAACCAGTGAATCGTTTCCGGTTTAATTGAGAAATATAATCCTTTGCTTTTTTATAGGTCATATGTTTAGATGAACCGGAACGCTCCCACATCAACCCGGTTGCTTTATCGATTAAAATATGATTCTTTTTTTCTACAATAAATTGATATTGATGTGATATTCCCTTTCCACTTGCATTCCATCTTGAATCAAAAGAACTAAGCCGTTCCAGCATTTTTTTTATAGCTTCTTCGTCCAAATTTTGTTTAGCGCTATATCTTAACAGCAAAGGATATAAACTCAAATCCACCTCACTATAATCAAACGGTACCGGTTGGCCTTTTTCCCGGTATTCACTTATTATCTCCCACAAAAAAAACTGCATCTGGTCGCTCCAGGGGATATTTTTACAGGATTCTTCACCTTCTATAAACCGCTTTACAAATAAATATTCCATAATAGAGCGATGGGAAAATTTAAGATTGCCAACCGCATCACGGTTTAAAAGTGAACGCTCCCTGAGCTGCCGTTTTTCCAACGGTATTTGCCAGGTTCCCGCTAATTCCCCAACTTCCTCTTTCGATATCCGTTCGCCCCCTCTTTTTTCCTGATTTACATAAATATCAACTGCCAGGCGTTCCGAAAATTGCCGCAGTGGTTCTTTCTCTATGTCGAACTTATCCTCCTCTCTCAAAAGCCAGGCCTCTACCATCTCCTCGTAAAGCTGAAATGCATGTTCAAATTCTTTATCGCTGTTTATTAAATCCGGAATATAGGCTAAAAGCAATGGCCTCACGCTTAAAAACGGAATTTTATCAATCAACTTCTGCGCTTTTTTTCGCGTTTTCAATTGCCATATCGAATAGCGCTTTTGGAGGTATTCTTTAACCTGCTCGTCTGTAAAAGGCGATAGGTAAAGTTTCCAAAACTCATAAGCCCCTTTTTCTCCCCCGCCGTATGGTGCCACCCGTGCAACACTTGTTTTCCGTGGAATTTCTTCATCGCTCGGGAAAAACTGTGTACGGCAGGTAATCAAAATTCGCCGAAACCCCTGGCATAATTGCATCAGTTCATCCAATCGTTTCCGGTGATCCCTAATCGCCTTCACATCCTCATCAAAGGCATCCAGGAATAAAACGATATACCGGCGGTCTTTCATTTCAATTTGTTTAATATAACTTTCTGCCGTGGGATGGCCCAACGGAACAACAGCCAAACGATGTCGCTTTCTTTTTGGCCGACTACGGTTGTAAGCATAATAGTTCAGCACAAAAGAAGACTTTCCCATGGCGGAATCTGCCAGCAGCAATAAATGGCGAGTGGCAGAATCTTTTGCCAAAAGTTTATCTACTTTTTCAAACAGTTTTTCCTCTGTTACTTCTACCTGGCGCATTTCCGCTTCCTGTCCCGGGTCTACACTGGAACAAAACGGGTGGATGTAATATTGTGTAGAACGCTCAATCTCCTCCGGCAAGTAAAAATCCCCTCCAAACTCTTTCTCCAGGAACATCCGCTTTCGATAATGCCGCCAGTACGGCAAAATTGCAATAATGACACCGGTTACAGCAGCAAAAGACCCAATAACCGCAAATACATTTACCAGCGTCCATTGCCCTGGATTCATTAGTATTTCAATAAATGTACTATCAGCCGGCATCAATCCCCCTCTCTGTTTTTATGACATCAGTTAATACATATTTCACCAACCGCCCTGGCAACCACTCCTCACTTTTATACACCTCCTGCCTTGTCTGCTGCACAATCACATAAGGAATACAACGGCTCTGTAATTCCATCTCAACCTCTTTCAAACACCATTTCGGAAACTAGCAGGCATAGTAGAATCCTAAATCTCGTTAGGGATGAAATATTTATAGAAAAATGTAACCCACAATACATTGCCATGATCACTGCTATTGCTAAACATGTCGTGCTTGAGTACATTGACATCATTAAAGCTCTTAAATAACATCTTGGTCGCCATTTGGCAGTACCTACTGAGTTTTTACAAACGCTTTTAAATTCTTGCACAGCCGAATGGTTAGTTTGAAACCCTTCAACCGTATAACCTCGAAACTTCAAGAAAAATTCGATCCCGTTTTGCGAAGAAATTATCAAAAACATACGTTATTTTTTGATCATGTATTTTTCAAAATATACAAAAGATGGGTGAAAAATGGAAACAACTAAACAACACACCTGCAAAAAAATTTTCTTTTAGAGACAACTTCTCGAAATACGAGTTATCTTTTAATTCCAGAGTAAGAAGATGAAACCGGTGTACTCAAACTCGAGGAGTGCTAATGCCCTGGCCGCTGCGAATGATTCTGCGAATTTCCCCCATTTTATTTGTTACCGGATTATATGTCGGATGGCGTTTTTCGAAAGCATTGGTCGATTTATTCGATGTATCCGTTTGGAAAGTGCGCTTGGCGGTTTTCCTGGTCATCGGTTTCATTAACCTGCTGCCACTCGTCATTTTAACGACCTACCAAAGGGGCCGCGATAGCGCCTTTTTTCTTTCCGAAACCCAACTCCAAACCGCGGATTACGCTTTCAATTTCCCCTTTTGGATTGGATTGGCAATTGTAATGGAGGCAGCATTTTATTTGATCGCACTTGATGTTGCCGGTTTGATATTTCAAATCATTCCCTCAATTCGCCCCTCAAATTGGCTAAAATGGAAATCGATGCTGGTGGTGGGCATTGTCGGATTTTTCATCGTTTATGTTCCCATTCGGGTTTATTTTGATACCTACCATGTCCGCCAGGAAACCATTGCCGTAAAAATAAACAATCTTCCGAAAGTATTTGAGGATCTCCGCTTAACCTTCATTTCCGATGTGCAAGTGGATCGTTACACCCAGCAGGTGAAATTGGATCGCTTGAATGAAACGCTGGAAAAAGTCGATAGTGATCTATTATTGTTCGGCGGTGACCTGGTGACCAGTGGCCAGCAATTTATTAACCAGGGCGTTAATTTCCTTGGGCAAAATACCGCCGCCTCCCTGGGGCGAATTGGCTGCATGGGCGATCACGACCATTGGGCAAGCCCCCACCGGATTGCTACCGGGTTAAAACAGCATGGCTGGAATTTTTTGCAAAATGAACATCAGGTGGTAGATTATAAAGGGCACAAAATTTTGATCACCGGCATCACCTACATCTACAGCCGGCGGATTGGCGATTATGGATTGCAACAGCTTTTAGACAACGCGCCGGAAGCGGATTTAAAGATTATCCTGGTGCATCAACCGGCGGAGGTCGTTATAGACGCCGCGCGAAAATATGGCTATCATTTGGTGTTAGCGGGGCATACTCACGGCGGGCAAATTGTGTATCGCCCGTTCGGCTATCCGATCACTGTTACTCGCTTCGAGAATCGGTTCTACAGCGGCTATTATGAAAATGACGGTCTGCCGGTAGTGGTTACTAATGGTACCGGATTAACTTTAGCGCCCATTCGCTACCAGGCACCGGCAACGGTTTCGGTCTTGAAGTTTGTGGAGGGTAATTAGCTTACAAAGCAAAAGATATGTGTCCTGGTTCAGCGGGAATTGGACAAATTGAGTCAGTTCATAAGTAATAATAT
>CAXHHS010000237.1:0-8750 GCA_964015645.1 uncultured bacterium | reverse complement strand
GCGTTGACCTGTTGTTTTTTAACGACTTAGGGCACTTTTGTCAAAAGTCCAAAATGTTCAATATTCATATAGCAGAAATTCTCACCGCTCCCAAATACTAATCCCCCCGTTCGTCGTTTCCAGGAAGAGTCTAACGCCGCCACCATTTACACTTCCTTCTAATCGGCGGCGTTTGTTATGGTGGCTTTTAACTGATATGGGAAAATCACAGTCGACAGAACCGTTGGTCGTTTTCGCTTTTACATCGAATGCGGCGTTTGCCGGGAGGTATAGTTTGATGCTCCCGTTGGTGGTGGTCAGATCCATTTCGCCGCTGTCGTCGATGGCAGTCATTTCCGCTTTGATGGAGCCGTTCGTCGTGTGGGCGTTCAGTTCGCCGCCAATATCATTTGCACGAATTTTTCCATTGGTGGATTCCAGGCGAATATCCCCATTAACATCGGCAGCTTCTACCGAGCCATTGGTCGATTCAATACGCAAATTACAATCGTGCGGCACTTGCAGTGTATAACGAACACTGGCGGAGGCGCCATCGCCAAAGGCCCAATCCCAAAAGTTGCCGTTTTTTCTCGGAAGGCGAGTGCGAATGTAAATTTCGCCATTGCTCTCTTCGATTTCGATTTTAACGCGTTCCATCAATTTTTGGGCGTCTTCTCTACTGCCGGCTTTAACGCGTTTAACGGCGACCATGTAAACTTCGTTTTTATCCCACCCCTCGACAGCAACTTTGCCATTTACATTTTTTAATGTTACCAGCCCGCCGCTATCAAAATCGAACTGTTTTTCAACCGTCTCTTCCAGCGTTCGGCTTTGCCCGAAAGAAACGATTGCGATTAAAAGTGTTAAGATGATTTGTAGAAATTTCATAGCACTGCCCCCTTGTTTTTTCTTGGATTGTTGGAGTAATGAATTATTGGAATAATGAGTTTCAATACCAATTATCAAATAAACGTCACTTTGCAATGAAGTCGCTTGCAGGTCACCCTGAGCGAAGTCGCAGGGTGGATTTACATCAGGGGCGGCTTCGACTCCGCTCAGCCTGACGGTAGCAGTCATAAAAGTGTCGATTATTTTATAGCACTTACTTATTTCATTATTCCATCATTTCCAAATTCCACTATTCCAATGTTGTTTTATTCCAATTTATAAAGCGTAATACCATAGTTTCGGCGATCATCGGGCGGTCTTTGGTTCCAGCGATTGAATGAATGAGAATCATCGGTGATGTAGTGCAAAACATACTCACCTGCGGGTAGGGTAAGCGTAGTGTTTACCTGGCGGTTTTTGCTGGCTCCACCAGCCCATTGCGTATCTTCATATTCCATCTCCCAAACAACTCTCCCGGTTTGGCGATTTTCAATCCAGCCGTAATCGAACATTTCATCGTCATCGCCCTCACCGATGGCATAAATTCGCATGGTGGTTTTACGAGGTAATCGAAAAGTTTTTCTTAAATGCTCATCGTTTTGCGGCTCGATATTTTGAGCGATAATATCCCTGGGAGAAATAGTATTATCAAAAACCTCCAGGCCAATGTCTTCCGCCTCCGCATCTAGCAGCGAAAGCGTAATACCCCACTGCTCGGGGTTGCGCGGGCGTTGGGTATTCCACCCATTATAAGCGTGGGAATCATCTGTGCGGTAATACACCATGTATTGGCCGGGATTCAGAAAGATTGTTTCATTTGTGAGACGATTTTTCCGTCCACCCCCGGCATGGCGGGTTTTATGATAGTGCATTTTCCAAATGTGCTCGCCGGTTGCAACTTCCGTAATCCATCCATAATCCACCAGGTTATGAGTGCCTTCGCCGATAGCCACAATCCGAACCGCACATTCTTTGTTAATGCGGAAGCGGCGAAACACCAATTCGCTATTGCGAACCCGGGTGAGTTCTATGAACGGTTTGCCTCCCCACTCATCCTCTTTTTTAAACGATTTGATGCCCCGCGTATCAGCATCTACCGGGAAAACGGAAATCCCCCAACGGTGCGGTTTGTGTGGTGGCGTGGTATTCCAATCATGAAACGAATGGGAATCATCGCTGCGATAATAAACCAGGTAATTCCCGGCGGGAAGGGTAATAAACTCATCGACAAAACGGTTTTTTCTTCCCCCGCCGGCGTGGCGAGTTTTGTAATAATCCATCATCCAAACCTGGCGGCCGGTTCGGGCGTCTTCTATCCAACCATAATCATGCATTTCGCCATCGCTGCCTTCACCCATAGCAAATACACGGAAGGTTGCCTGGCGGTCGGTTCGGAATCCTTGTTCTCGATATTCATCATCACCGATTTCCGTAAGCTCGACGACCGGTTCGGTAAAGCTGTCTTTAAACCGTTTTACAGTGTTGGGATCAAAATCCGCATCTACGGAATAGATGGTGATACCCCATTTTGCCGGATTCCGGGGTGGGCGTGAATTCCAGGCATGGAAGGCATGAGAGCCATCAGTGGAATAATAAACCCAATAAGCGCCGGCGGGCAGTGTCAACGTTTCATCCGAAAGGCGATTCTTTCGCGCACCACCAGCATGGCGGGTGCGGCGATATTCCATCTCCCAAACCTTCTCCCCGGTACGGGCGTTGGTAATCCAACCGTAATCGGCCATTTCATCATCGCTGCCTTCACCCAGGGAAAAAATACGGATGGTGGTTTGTTTGCTAATTTCAAAGCCTTCTTGCACAAAACGGTGATTTCCAATCCGCGATAAACTCAAGATTTCTTGATAGTTCGGTTTACGATGTTCGGCAATACTGGCAGGATTGTATTTATCGCCAACGCCGCGAATCATAATTCCCCAAAACGCCGGATCGTAAGGAGGATTGGTATCCCAGTGCTCCGGTGAATGTGCTCCGTCAGTGACATAAAAAACACTATAGTCTCCCGGCTGCAATTGAAGCGATGTTCTCCAGAAACGGTTTTTCCCGGAGCCGCCGGCATAGCTGCTGTTTCTTTCACGCATTTCCCAAATCGTTCGGTGGTGATCTTCCTTTATAATCCAGCCATAATCAAAAACTTCATTATCGAGCACTTCGCCCAGGGCGTAAATCTCGAACTCTCCGCTTTCGGTGAGGGTAAAGCGCTCTTCAAACGCATCGGAATCGAATTCAGCGGCGATAGAAACGACCGCCGATTTTCGCAGGGATTGTTGAAAATCCTGCATATCCCTTTCCGAAAGCACTTCATCTACGCCATTAATTCCCAAATAACATTCTTGCGGTAAATCACCTTGTTGATCGCGGCCAAAAATTCGATCCAGGAGGTCTTTTAGTGTCGGAATGCCACTATCGTCCAGGTAAAGTTTATCGGGTTTTTGGGCGGAAAAATACACTTCGTAAACGCCTTCCGGTAAGTCGATGGCGCCGGAGAATTTACGAAGAAGGTCGCCATCTACCGCATTGGTGTTGCCGGATGTCATTTGCCATTTTAACTCTCGCGAACGGGCATCTAAAATCCAACCATAAATAAACATATTGGATTGATCGGATGAACGGCTGCGATATTTCGATCTTCGCGAACGGCCTTCATATCCACAGCCAACGGCGCCAATCTCAATACTGCGATTTTCATCGAGTTTAAACCCTCGTAAATGCAGCTCTCCGTAGTGGATTTCATCGATTTCCAGGGATGAATCTCCCTGGGCAAAAACCACATTTGCCAGGCAAAACAGAATCAACAGGTTCCATTGTTGTTTCATACACTTCTCTAAAAAGGTTGGTTTAGCCGAAAGAATACTTCGATGGCGTTATCGGAGCGGTCGGTGCGTTTAGCGATGTTAAGGCGAATGTTGCCATCGTGATCGGAAAACCCGATGCCAATAGCGCTTTTTAAATTATCGATTCGTAGCGGTCGAAAACTTTCAGTAATCGTTTCTGCCGGGCTGCCGCTCCACACATCGCCGGCATCCCCGAATATGATGAAGTTAAGCTCATCCAATCCCAAAAATCCTCTGAAAAGGCCGGAGCTGACCACGTATTCGATATTGGCAAGCACCATTCGCGTGCCGCTAAATTCTTTATAATCAAACCCGCGTAGGGTGCTGATTCCACCCAATTCGAAGTTTTTTTGCAATGGCAGATATCCCTGCGAAGTTCCCGCCATGCCTCGCAAGCGCAGGCTCTCGCCGAAGGTGATTGGCACAAAAAATTGCACTTCGGCCATATAACGTTCAAAATCAAATTCGCCGCCCAGAAAGTTGGGGGCGGACTTTTCGGCGTTTAAATTCAGATAAACGCCTTTATGGGGATTCGGTAAATCATCGCGGGTATCGATCACCAATTGAGTGTAGAGGCTGCGCATTTGGCCTTCATCATCGCCGAGGGATGGGTTTTCGCGAAAGTCCCGGTTGCCGGCAAACAACGCCCAATTGGTGCTGCGGGAAAGGCTACGGTACTCATCACGGCGATATTCCGCTTTCACCTGGAAAAATGGCGAGATATTTTGGCTGAAATGCACGCTGTAACCTCGCCGGCGAAAATAATCATGAAAATCTTTTTTGATGAAAAATGCCGAGAGGCTGTTTTCCACATAATCAATTCGCCAGAGGTCTTTGGTATCGGTCAAATCGTGAAACTCCACGCCTAACTCCGTGCGAAATTTAAAGGAGTCGAAAAACCAGCGATCAACGCCAATTTGGTAGCGGAATTTGCGAGTTTCGAAACCGTAACCGCCAAAGCCATAGCTGGAAAAATTACCGGCACGATAGCGTAATTCTTTCGGCACGGCAAATCCCAGGAAAGCGCCCTCTACGCGGTTGTATCGTGCGATTACATGGTTATCCGAATGCGGCATTCGCAGCGTTCCGTAATTGGATGGTGTATAGCCATAACCGTAGGATTTACTATATCGATTTTTAGCGGAGAGATTTTCCCAATTGGTTTCCAGCATTTTGCCGCGAACTTTGGCATTTTCGTATAAAAAAACCGTTCCATCCACACTGGTGATGTCGCCATTGACGATAGCGCTTCGAAACGCCTCCACATCTCCCCCGATTACCAGCACATCACCATCTACGACGCCGTGGATTTCCAAATCGCCATCATTCACTACAACATGGCCGTTTACAATCTCATTTCTCCGGATGACGGTTGTTCGATAATAGCGATGAATGCTTTTATCGCCGGAGTAGTTCAAATAGCGTCGTTCTGCTTTTTTGCGAACTTCTTTACTGTCTTCGCAGTTACAATCGCTGTGGTAGTGCTGGGAAAATGCTGCCGGGGATAGAATGATCAAGGCGAGAAGGAAAAGGCAAAAAAATAATTTGAATGGTAGCCATTTATGCATCAATCTCCTCCTTTGTTTAAAATTGCACAAATACCACTAAACTACGCCATTACGCAACAGAAAGTTACATGTAAGATATTACAAACCGGCAAGGTTTGTAAGGAAATTATTTTGAATTATGAGTATAAAGATTTATTTTCGTTTAGCAGATTACCCTTAAAAAAGAAACCCTCCCGGCAATCAGGAGGGCCTTTCTCATAATGGGTCTACGACCGGTGAAGGAATTTCTGTCGTAGACCCAATTGGGTGGTAAGTGGTAAGCTGATTTTATTTACTTAATAACATCTTCCGCGTTAAGCTTACAGTACCGCTTTCCAGGCGATACAAATAGATACCGGATACTACCTTTTGTCCGCTGCGATTGGTTCCGTTCCAGGTAAATTCGTGCTGCCCGGCGGGCATTGCCCTGTTAACCAACTCGTATACTTCTTGCCCCAGCAAGTTATAGATCGTCAACCGGGTGTGATGCGCCTCCGGCAGCGAGAATCGGATCGTCGTACTGGGATTAAAGGGATTGGGAAAGTTTTGTGCCAATCCAAAATTGGTTGGCAACACTGTGCCGGGATTTTTGGGATCCACACTAACAATTGCCTGTTGCAAATCAAAATTTACCATTAATGTAGAGGCGGTGCCGCCATTAAATTGCACATCATTCGCTTCGCTTTGGTAGCTGATTTTAGATGCTTGAACGGTTAGGCTGCCACCAGCTACGCCGCTAATTTGGTAACCTCCCTGCCCATCGCTAAAATCGTAACCGATTACCTCGCCGTTGGCGTTTTTAATCGACATTAATACGCCGGGGAGCGCCTGGCCGTTCACATCAGTAACTGTGCCAGCGACCACACCGCCATTGCTATCGGTAACAATCGGCCGTAACAGGGCGTCAATTCCGGAAACCTCTCCGAAAGCCGGAACCGGTGTAGCGTCTTCCCAAATTAAAGCATCATCATAAAATTCCGGGATATGGCCATCCGCTGCAAACAAAAGAATGTAGGAACCGGCTTCCAATCCATCTAACCGGTAATGGCCATTGGGATCACTAAATGTAAATTCAATTCTGCCGCTTTGAATATGAGAGGCCACGACAAACACGTTTAAAACATCACCACTTAACGAAGCGACCGTTCCGCTAATCGAGTTCGGCGGATCGATATCCGGTTCCAACGTAAAATTAATACCGGCGATCACTGAATCTCCGCCGGCAAAAATTGGATCAGCAAGGTGAATTGAAGGTTTTTCTTCCCAAAATTCGATTCGATACCCCTCCTTCTCCGCAGAGGCGATAAAGACATTAAACGGTAACAGGTGTGTCGTTATCGTTAGTTCGTAAAAACCGCTATCATTCGTAAAAGTCGCAAAATAAAGTGAATCATTCGGAAAGCCCAGGTGGGGGCGAACCGTCACCAGCGCGTCTGCCAGGGGTAGGCCATCTTCACTGGTTACTTGCCCGGTAATGATGGCAATATTTGGCGGATTAAAATCCGGAATACCAAAATCGATGTTGCCGGTTACCTGGTTTGCTTCTACCGGCACGATGGTCGCATCTGTGATGCTTTGGGCGTCATCATAATACTCCCGATAAATAAATGGCGGGATATGCGGGAAATGCTCGACCACTGTGCAGGAAACGATGTAATCGCCAACCGGCAGTTCCGCTTCGTAATGGCCGGTATTGTTGCTGCGAACGGGAAAACGGCTAACGCCATCAGGAGAAATAAATTCCAGGATAGCACCGGCTACCGGAACAAAGGCATCCGTTTCATCAAAAAATACGTTGCCGGTGATAAATCCTTTCGGCCCGGGAATAACCGGTGTTAGGAAAAAATCGAGATAATTCCCACCAGGATGAATAAAAAACTCCGGGAATTCAACCGGTTCAAATCCTTCCGCACGACAGATGATATGATAAATGCCAGCGGGGATATGGGGAAATTCGTAGCTGCCGTCATCATTATTCACTACGCGGAAAAACGCCGAATCACCGGTTGTTGACTCTTGCAAAAAAAGTTCGACGACTGCTGGGTGTACCGGGTTTAAAATGCCAATTGGATCCGGGTTGGCTTCGTACACAAAGCCGTACAAATGCGCGGTATTTCCGCCGCCAACGTCATCAGGAATACCAAAATTGATACCATCTGTTACTCCATTAGGCGGAACAGTGACCAGTATTGCTTCGGATGGGTCTTGGGTATTATCGTAAAACTCTTCGTAAAATGCCGGGAGATTTGGCCCGACTGCCACCCGGCAAATCACAAAATAATCACCGGCAGGGAGGTGCATTTCGTAATGGCCATCGGCATTTGTGTAAGCATACCAGGGGGCAAAGGCGCTATCGAGTGGCGATTGAAATTCTAACATCGCGTCTACTACCGGTGCGCCGCTGCTGTCGAAAAAAACTTCCCCGCGAATAGTACCGAATTCCGGAAAATTAATCGGCGCCAGATAAAAAGTGAAATGGTTATCGCCGGGTTCGATGGAAATATCATCGATAATTCGCGTCTCATAACCGGCTGCTTCCACAAAAACGGTGTAAATGCCGGGAACGATACCGGGAATTTCGTAGCTGCCATCTGGATGTGTTTCAGCGACAAAAATTAGCGAATCGCCATTAGCGGTAAATCCGAACAAGTGGATAAACGCCGGGTGTACCGGATCCTGGCTTTGAGAATCGAAAACAAATCCGAACAAGTGAGCCGGGCCGCCGCCATTCTCCGGTTGAAGTTCGAAGTTAACCTCACCGATCACTTCATTCGGTGCCAATTCAAATGGCCCTTGTGATTGGTGCTGGTAATTTTCAGCTTCTGCCAAAACGAAATAGCGACCAGGTACAAGGCTGTCGAAGGCATAAAATCCATTCGCATTGGTTTGAGTACGAAAATAGAGCGAGTCGCCGCTGGTAGATTCGTAGCCTAATGCAGCAACCGTTGCGCCTTCAATCACATCGCCAGTTTCGGCATCGAGCACGACGCCGCTAATGGAAGCGCCATACAGTTGTGAAAAAATGGCTCCTGAGAACAGAAGCACGAGGATTACCCATTGAGAAATTTTGTGTTGGAAAATCATAAAAAACCTCCTACTGTGTTTAGATTAAGGGAAAATACCCGTACCCACAAACAGGTATCACCTTTTCCTATCCAAATCCAATGCCAAAAAATTTCTTTCCTTCCGGGAAAGAAATTTTAGGTTTAAAAACCAAAATTTGCCTATGTTTTCTCGTTTCCGAACTTTCGTTTGGAAACGTTAATTTTGCGGAAACGAGTAGATGTATAGTGATATTTGGCGCTTGAATAGCTTTTTAAAACTCATCCTGGCTCTCTTTTTTAAACAAACTATTCTTTAATAAATAAGTAGTTCCACTTTAAGAAAATGGGTAATAGTTTGTTAATTAGAGACTTAAGCTCCCCTCTCCTATTAGGAGAGGGGCCGGGGGTGAGGTCAAAAAGCGCAAATAAGTAGAGATTACATC
>CAXHHS010000236.1:0-8769 GCA_964015645.1 uncultured bacterium | reverse complement strand
GTAGCTACTAGGGATGATCGAAAGAATTTCCGGAAAATTAGTTGAGAAATCACCAACGTTTTGTGTGTTGGATTGTCATGGAATAGGGATTGGTCTCCATATTTCTCTTAACACATTTCAACATCTCGAAAAAACGCCGCCAACAGATTCGGTTGAACTATTTAGCTATCTTCACGTTAGAGAAGATACGTTGCAACTATATGGTTTTTATGATGTTGCGGAAAAAGAAATATTCCAACTACTCATCTCTATTTCCGGCGTTGGGCCGAAGCTGGGGGTTGCGATTTTATCCGGTTGCACAACCGGGGAGTTGCGAATGGCAATCGCGCAAGAAGACATTAGCGCGCTTACTCGAATTCCCGGGGTTGGCCGAAAAACCGCCCAGCGATTGATTTTGGAATTGAAGGAAAAAATTCAAAAACAATCGGAAATCGAGCAATTGGCTGCGCTCCCCGAAATTGCCAGCCAGCAACAACCAATGGCAAATGAGGCGATCCTGGGATTAATCGAGCTTGGCTTTAAACAGCACGAAGCCCAACGCGCGATTAATAAAATAATGCGGCAATCCGGGGCAGATATATCCATAGAAGACCTTGTTAAACTGGCACTGAAGGAGTTTTAAAATGGCGAAGGAAGACGCTGAAAATCCTCGCGAAATAGACCCTCGCCCGATTGCTGACGATCAGGCGTTTGAAGCCGCTTTGCGCCCCTCCGGTTTCGATGAATTTATTGGTCAGGCAAAAGTCGTCGAAAACCTAAAAATTTTTATCGAAGCCGCTTTACAACGTGCCGAAGAATTAGACCATGTTCTGCTATACGGCCCGCCCGGCCTTGGAAAAACGACGCTGGCAAACATCATCGCAAATGAACTTGGCGTCGACATCAAAACCACCTCCGGGCCGGTGTTAGATAAAGCCGGGGATTTGGCCGGGCTGCTTACTAATTTGCAAGAGCAGGATGTGATGTTCATCGATGAAATCCATCGCCTGAATAACGTGGTGGAAGAATACTTGTATTCGGCGATGGAGGATTATAAACTCGACATTATGATCGATCGCGGCGCCAATGCCCGCTCCATTCAGATAGCGCTGCCCCAATTTACCCTGGTTGGTGCAACCACGCGCGCCGGGTTGCTTACGGCACCAATGCGGGCACGGTTCGGCGTGGTACTGCGGTTGGACTATTATAAAGCAGAGGATCTATTCCATATCGTCAAACGCTCCGCCGGGTTATTAGATGTAAAAATTGAAGATAAAGGCGCGATGGAAATTGCCCGCCGCTCCCGCGGCACACCGCGTGTGGCAAACCGCCTGCTGCGCCGTACCCGCGATTATGCCCAGGTAAAAGCGCAAGGTATTATCACCAAAGAAGTTGCCGACCAGGCGCTAAAAATGCTGGAAGTCGATGAGCTTGGGCTGGATGAAATGGATAAACGCATCATTCAAACAATTATTGAAAAATATAACGGCGGCCCGGTTGGTATAAACACCATCGCTGTTGCCGTGGGGGAGGAAAGTGATACAATCGAAGAAATCTACGAGCCTTTTTTAATCCAGGAAGGTTTTATTAAAAGGACACCGCGCGGAAGAGTGGCAACACCACTTGCGTACGAACACTTTAACTACAAGCAGAGGAAACATGGAATACAAACAGAACTTTTTTGAGGAAGACACAAATACCAAATTTAAGCTTGCAGATTTCGAATATGAGTTGCCGGAAAAACTGATCGCTCAATACCCGCTGGAAGACCGCTCCGTCAGCCGGATGATGGTTTTAAACCGGGTGACAAAAGAAATTGAGCATCGAACCTTTAAAGATATAGTGGAGTACATCAATCCCGGCGACTGTTTGGTCGTAAACAATACGAAAGTATTTCCGGCGCGCCTTTTTGGTACAAAAGATAAAACCGGCGCAAAAGTCGAAGTGTTTCTGCTCCGTAACCTGGAAAACGGCATTTGGGAAGTAATGGTGAAACCGGCTCGTAAAGTGCGCCTGGGTAACAAAATTGTATTTAACGATAACCTTACCTGCGACATCATCGATAACACCGTTTCCGGTGGCCGTATTATCGAGGTTCATTGTAATGGCGATTTTTTTGAAATATTGGAAGAAGTTGGCCAAACGCCCTTGCCGCCGTATATAAAGCGTCTGCCGGAACAAGTCGACCGCGATCAATATCAAACCGTTTATGCCGAAAGACTTGGGGCGGTGGCGGCTCCAACTGCCGGTTTGCATTTTACCGATGAAGTTTTGCAGCAACTTAAAGATAAAGGTGTAAAGTTAACTCGCTTAACGCTACATGTGGGATTGGGAACCTTTAAACCGGTACAAGTCGATGATATTTCTCGCCACCAAATGCACTCGGAATATTATGAGTTAACCGAAGACGCTGCCCGGATCATCAATCAAACCCGGCAGGAGGGAAATGCCGTTGTTGCAGTCGGAACTACCAGCGTTCGAGTATTGGAAACCGTTACCGGGCGAAACGGTTTTGTACGATCCGGCGAAGGTTGGACCGATAAGTTTATTTTTCCGCCGCACCAATTTAACGCTGTTGATCGGTTAATCACTAACTTTCATTTGCCGCAATCCACCCTGTTAATGCTGACCAGCGCGTTTTCAAATCACGATTTTGTAATGCAAGCATATAAACTTGCCATCAAAGAAAAATACCGCTTCTTCAGTTACGGTGATAGTATGCTTATTTTATAAAGGTTGCGGCTTGTAGTTTAAGCTTCAGTTTGGCAGCGGCCCGGCCGTTATGAAATCAACATCCCATAGGGGTGACTGGGCTATTTTCATACTGCCACTTCGTGACTTTAATGCGTAAAATGAAATGATAGATCAAGCCCACTCCATTCTCAAAACCACATTTGGGTATGATGAATTCCGGCCATTGCAGGAAGATGTCATCAAAAATGTTCTCGACCGGAAAGATACCCTGGTGATTATGCCAACTGGCGGCGGAAAATCGATTTGCTACCAAATTCCTGCATTGATTTTTGATGGGCTAACCGTTGTCGTTTCCCCCCTTATTTCATTGATGAAAGACCAGGTTGAGCAGTTGTTGGAATTGGGTGTAGACGCTATTTTGCTGAATAGCACGCTTTCGCAGCAAGAATATTCCCAAAATATTCATCGAATTAAAAACCGGCAGGCAAACCTGTTGTATGTGGCCCCGGAAACGCTGATGAAACCGGATATTTTAAACCTGCTGGCATCCGTTCAGGTAGATTGCCTTACGGTTGACGAAGCTCACTGTATTTCCGAATGGGGGCATGATTTCCGCCCGGAATATCGTCAGATTGCTTATGTAAGAGAGCGTTTCCCCAATGCCGTTTACCTGGCATTGACCGCCACAGCCACCCCTCGCGTTCAGGATGATATTTGCAAAAATTTACAAATCGATCCTTCTAATAAATTTGTTGCCAGCTTTAACCGTGAAAATCTCTATATCCAGGTTGCCACAAAAAACAATCCTTTTGGGCAAACAATCGAATTTCTGCAAAAATTCTCTGACCAATCAGGCATCATCTATTGCTTTTCCCGCCGGCAGGTGGAAGCATTAGCTGCCGGTTTAGATAGCGAGGGTTTCTCCGTGCGGCCGTACCATGCCGGACTGCCGGATAATGTGCGTAAAGAAAACCAGGAACTCTTTATCCGCGACGACGTGCAGATTATCGTTGCAACTATTGCCTTTGGAATGGGAATCAATAAATCCAATGTGCGCTTTGTAATTCACTACGATTTGCCCAAGAGCATCGAATCGTATTACCAGGAAATTGGCCGCGCTGGCCGTGATAGCGTGCGCTCCGACTGCCTGTTGCTCTTCGGCTATGGCGATACCCAGAAAATTCGCTATCTTATCGATCAAAAAGAAGACCCTTTGCAGCGCCAGGTTGCCAGTGCTCACCTGGATAAAATTGTTGATTATGCCGAATACCGCGGTTGTCGTCGCAAACCGCTGCTAAATTATTTCGGCGAAACCTACAGTACCGAAACTTGCAGCTTTTGCGATAATTGCCTGTCGGAGACAGAAGAGGAATTGGTCGATGTAACGGTTGCCGCTCAAAAATTTCTCTCCTGCATCTATCGCACTGGCCAGTATTTTGGCGCCGCCCACATTATCGATGTATTGCGCGGGTCGCACTCACAAAAGGTGCTTCAAAAGGGACATCAAAATGTATCGACATACGGTATTGGAAAAGAGTTCTCCAAAAAACAATGGGGACACTTAGCACGACAGTTTATCCGTGAAGGCTACATCAAAAAAGATCCGGAGTATGGTAGTTTAAAACTCGATCCTTCTGCCGCCCCGGTGCTTTCCGGTAAACAAAAGGTGTTTGCTACCTTGCAAGAGGAAGCAGTGGAATATGCCAAAGGAGCGGAGGCTGCCCGGGAATTCGACCGCGAACTGTTTGACCTGCTTCGCCGCGAACGCAAGGAACTTGCCGATTCAGCCGGCGTGCCGCCCTATGTCATATTTTCCGATAAATCTCTCCAGGAAATGGCTGCTTATTTTCCCCAATCGCGGGAAAGTATGCTGGATATGCACGGCGTCGGCTCCGCCAAATTGGATAAACACGGCGGCCGTTTTCTTGATATTATCCGGCGCTATTGCGGCGAACGGCGTATTGCGGAAAATCCCAAGAAGAAACAAATAGCGCCACGCAAAACCCTTCCCAAAAGCCCTTTACATAAACCTCGCCATGTAATTGTTGCGGAAGCCTACAACAACGGCAGCACGCTGCAGGAATTACTCTCGGAATTTGGCATTAAATTAGGTACTGCGCTGGATCATCTATACAAATATTACCAGGAGGGAAACAAGCTGCGCAAAAGCGATGATATGCTCTCCGCCTCCGAATTATCCGCCGGTTTGCAAAAGGATGTTTTAAACGTCTTCGACCGCCTGGGAACCCAACGGTTAAAACCGGTTTTCGAGGCCCTTAACGGCGCAGTCAATTATGATGAGCTACGGATTTTACGGTTGCATTACCTATGCCGGCCGTGATACGTGTTTCGTGATCTACTATTTTTTACGAAACACGTATCACGCATCACCTAAAAGGAGCATCAATGGTCTACATCGGGTTAGAAAGTGAGTTTACGCTATTATCGTTTTGGGGAACCGTCGTGCTAGGGATTTGGGGGGCAATTTTATTGAGTTTTGGAAAACGCTTGCCACAGCTAACCGTCGGATCATTTTTTTTGACAGTGGGGTTTTTTATCGCATATTCTCGTTTGAGCGCTGTCAATTATTTACTCGTTATTGCTGCGGCTATTTTGGTTTTGGCAATTGGCATTGCCATCTACAATTATGTACCGCGATTGGGAATGGCGATTGCGGCTTTTTGGCCGTTCGCAGCGGTTTACGGTGCTTACCGGTTTTTCGAAGGATGGATGAATTGGGATTTTGGCATCGCCATCCCGTTAATGATTGCCGGTGTTGCTATGGGGATTACGTTTCCCAATATCAGCCTCGCCATCCTATCCTCAGCCTTAGCCACAATTCTTTTGGCCATTGCGCTGCCAATTGAGTCCACATTCTGGATGGTACTGGTAATTTTTCTCGCCGGCATTGCCTGGCAATTGTTGATATTGCCACGGATTCCCATACTGGCAAAATGGTGGCTCTCAGGAAATACAACTTCCTCTCAAGATAAAGGAAAACAAACAGTTACTACAGTAAAATGGGGTGCGATTGCTTTAATAACCTGTTTTATTCTCACAGCATTTTTGGCGCCGCAGCCCGATATTTCCGAATCTCGTAATCCCCAACGATTTAACACACTCTCCGAGAGAGGCGAACTTGATAATCCCGGTTTTATTTTCTCGAACGAAGATGCTTATTACCTGTTTAACCGCCCATTACCGGTATCGCTTGTGAGGAAGGAAAACAGTTTTTGGAATCGGTTTTCGGTGCTGATTTTTGGACGGAGTGCTCGAAAAGATATTCACCAGGTTCGGGCGATAAAAGATACAGATGAATTGGAAACGCTGCGCAAAGCGGCGGCAATTACGTCCAAAGCATTTGAGACAATTGCCCCATTAATCCGCCCGGGCGTAAATGAAGCGGACATCGAAGCAGAAATCCATCGCGTTTACAAAGAAAATGGCGCAACGGGGCGGGCGTTTAACTGCATTGTCGGTTCCGGTGCGAATGCTGTAAAACCGCATTATGGGTTTAATGATGCCGAAATGTCCGAGGGATTGGTTGTTATCGACATCGGTTGCAGCCTGAATAATTACGCCAGCGATATGACGCGCACTTTTGCAATTAACGGTGAACCAACAACCGCCGAGCAACATTTGCTGGAAACAGTGTTGGCCGCCGCTGACAGCGCTCGCGCTCATCTAAAAGCCGGTGCTAAAATGAGCGACCTTCATCGCCGTGCAAAAGCAGTGATAAACGATGCCGGCTTCGGCCCCTATTTTATTCACGGATTAGGCCACCATGTCGGTCTCAACGTTCACGATCCGTATGCCGATTCATTAACAGCGGGCATGGTTCTCACTATCGAGCCGGGCATTTACATTCCTGCCGGAACAGCAGAAGTAGATTCCGCTTACTGGAATCTTGGCGTGCGAATTGAAGACACGTATATTATTACGGATAGCGGGTATGAGGAAATAACGCATTATCCAAAAATCCCACAAACTGTTACGGCTATGAAAGTGTCGTTACTTTTTCCCTAACCGCATCAACCCTTCCTGGGCAACAGTCGCAACTAATTTCCCCTGTTGATTAAATATGTGGCCGATGCTAAAACCGCGGGCGTTAGCGGCGTTGGGGCTTTGCATGGTATAGAGCAGCCACTCATCCATCCGAAAATCGCAATGAAACCACAACGCGTGATCGAGGCTGGCAACTAATAAATTGGGCGATGCAAATGATAGTCCATGCGGCAGCATCGCAGTTGATAGCAAGTTAAAATCCGAGGTGTAGGCCAGCAGGCTGCGGTGTAGATTCGGATCATCCGGTAGCGTTTCAACCGCGCGAAACCAAACATGCTTAACCGGCGCTAATTTTTCGGATGAAAATGGGCTATACTGTTCAACTCGCCGGAAATCGATTGGCCATTGTTGTAAATAGATTTTTTTCAGCCGTTCCGGTACTTTATCGATAATCTTTTTTCTGCGTTCCAAATCCTCAGGCAATTCCTCTGGTGGCGTCACATTAGGCATTTCGATTTGATGCTCCACGCCTTCTTCTTTAATTTGGAAGGAGGCCGACATGTTAAAAATCGCTCGCCCATGTTGAATGGCAATCACCCGGCGAGTCGTAAAACTGCCGCCATCGCGGATGCGGTCAACGTCATAAATAATTGGCGCTTTAATATCTCCCGGCAAAATAAAATAGGCGTGCATGGAATGCGGCAAGCGGTTTTCATCCACCGTTTTAACCGCTGCCCTTAGCGATTGCCCCAATACCTGGCCGCCAAAAACGGCTCGGCTGCCAATATCACGGCTTTCGCCCCGAAACAGGTTAACTTCAATTTGCTCAAGCTCCATTTGATTGATTAAATCTTGTAATAGCGCATTAGGTTTATTTTTCATAGGGGAAGGTTATGATTTTAAATATAAATAATTCGATATTGCCTGATCTAACAAAGCCAATTTTTTCACTGAGCATTTACCAATAAGCCCTACGCATTTTGATTTATCGATCGTCGTAATTTGATGAGTTAAAGCAGCGCATCTCTTATTCAAACCGGATTCATCCTTATCAAATAAAACTGTAGAAGGGCTGCCTTTCAACCACCTTTCACTGGAAGTAAGTGGGATAATTGTAATAGATTTCCATTTTGACTGCTTATTAAAACTGTTATGTGATACAATAATTCCAGGGCGGTGGCCTCTCTGTTCGGAGCCGCTTCGAGGATCTAATTTAACAAGGTATATATCCCCTCTTACCATTCCGTATCCTCTAACAATTTTTTGGTTACCATTGGTTCAAATTCTTCAGTGATTTCGGAGCTGTGTTCACCCATTTCATCAACATAGCGGTCGAATTCCTTTGTTAATTGCTGTTTTCGATGATCTTCAATGAATTTCTTAATAATCATCTCAAACATTTTACTGATGCTTAATTGGTGATCGGAAGCTATTGTTTTTAGTTCTTCATAAAGAGGGCTGCTAAGCCTGGTATGGATTTGTTGAAAGGACATTTGTAATCCCCTAAATTTTTTAAACAATCTAAGGTATAAAAATTTGATAGCAAATAGAATATCAAATTAGGTATAATGATCTTTGTTTGGCGCTCCTGTTTATTGCGCCATCGCCCCGCCGTCCAATGGCAATGCATGTCCGGTGATAAAACTGGCAGCATCAGAACAAAGATAGAGAATTGCGGCAGCAATCTCTTCCGGGGTTCCCAGGCGGTTTAATGGAATCGCGCGTGATAATTTGCCCTTCAGATCCGGGCGGGCTTCTTCCAATTCATCGACCATTGGCGTGCGGGTAAATGCCGGGCAAACGGCATTAATCCGAATTCCTTTTTGTGCGTATTCCAAAGCAGCGGATTTGGTCAAACCAATCACACCATGTTTGCTGGCGGCGTAAGCGCTGTGGCCCGGAAATCCGAGCAACCCGGCTAATGAGGAAACGTTAACGATTGCGCCGCCGGTTTCGTTCTTCAGCAGTTGTGGAATTTCATATTTCATACAATACCAAACGCCGGTTAAATTTACAGCGATTACTTCATTCCAATTTTTGGTGCTGTATCAAAAACGTTGATTGATTATATTAGGCAAAAAAGAGTTCATG
>CAXHHS010000235.1:0-8798 GCA_964015645.1 uncultured bacterium | reverse complement strand
GATAAGCATCCTGATATTGTGGCGGTTAACGATCGTATCACCGAACTTAAAGCCAAATTGTCAGACTTCAATCAAAATACCATAGACTCTTATGGGATTATAATCGCCTCTTTGCAAATCAAACGGGAAGATTTAAAAGGATTAATCGAAAAATATACGGCGAAAGTGAAAAATTTACCCCAACAGGAAATGGAATTAATGGATTTAACCCGCCAAAAAACCGCTTATGAAAAAATGTTTAACCTGTTAATGGAAAAGCGGGAAGAAATGCGGCTTGCGTCAATCTCCAAATTGCAAGATATCGTTATCGTCGATCCGGCGCACTTTCCACTCAAACCAATCTTGCCGCGAAAATCCTTCAATCTCGCCATTGCCTTTTTGGCAGGGGTGGTATTAGGAACCATTATCATTTTCCTGGTTGAGCTTTATTCCCGGGTTTTTGCAAATGCAATACAAGAAGAAGAAAGAATTCCATTACCGTTACCGGCCCTGGCAGTACTTCCCACAACTCTAAAACCGGGAATGAAAAGACTCAAAAGACGATCCGGAAAAGAAGGGTATATTGAAATACTAAAAGAAAACCAGGTACGGTTTGAAGAAGCATTCGAGGATCTCCGAAAATCGTTATCTGCAATTCCAAAAGAAAATAATGTTATCCTCTTTACCAGTTGTGAAAATAAGTCCGGTAAATCTACCATTTTGAACAATTTTGCGGTGTCGATGGCTTTGGAAGGTAAAAAAATATTGCTTATCGATTGCAATTTTCAGCAGCCAGAAGCAAATAAATTTTTTCATCTGCCGGAAAGTACTGTGGGCTTAGCAGAATATATCAACAGCGATGATCCGAATCCGCCAATTTACCAGCCTTTTGAGCAGCTTATCCAGCTTACCGGCGAAAATATCAGGCTAGATATTATTCCTGCCGGACAGTTAAGTGATGACCCGGGCGAACTGCTGGACTCCTTAAAACTGAAGTTTTTCCTACAAAATATCCCGGAAACTTACGACTATATTTTCATCGATACGCCGGCGACAACGATAACGGTTGATAGTTTTATCCTGGGAGATGTTGTCAATCATGTGATCCTGGTTATTCGCCCGGAATCGGCCTACAAATCGGAGCTTTTTCGCACCATAAAAACATTAAAGGAGTTTGAAGCCGAGCTTTTAGGGTGTGTTGTAAACGGCGATACTGTTAAAGTCTCATCTGATCCTACCCAGGTGGTTGAGATGAATGAAACCGAAGATATTTCCTACAAAAATGCTAAGAAATTAATCCTGGCAAATGATTTTAAACAGGCAGTTTAAAGGCATCAAAAATCAATAAAAAAATTGGAAAAGTAAATTATAAAAACCAAGGAATTTAATCGAGGTGGAGCCATGAAATACGGTACTATCAAAGGCAAGGAATACAAAAAGATACTGCAAAGTGTCGTGACAAAGGCGAATGGATGGTATTCCAGTGAAGATTTTAAACTAATGTTAGATAAAGAACGTGAACGCAGCCAGCGCACTAACGGAAATGCCGGGTACGTGTTTGTTGATTTTTCCAATCACTACAAAACACAAGGGTTGATCGATGGTAAATCTTATTATGACTTCCTTACTCGTGTTGTGGAAATTATGAATACCAATACTCGAGTTATAGATGTAAAAAGCATTACTTATGATTATAAAATTTCCCTTTTGTTGATAGAATCATCCCTGGCACAAACAAAGCAGTTTGTTGAAAAACTAACCGCAACAATGCTCGACTATTTCAAGAATCTAAACAACCTAAAATTCTATTTACTCTCTCAGACGGTTGTAATTACGGCATTTAGCTTAAATTCAATTGAAGAAATGGCACGCCCGGAAAACGATGATGAGGAATTATATCAATTACCATTTGCGAATGTTGTGAACGGCGACCTTAACCCCCATCATTCTATGAACGGTTACGAAGACAATCATATCAAGCTACAAAACGAAGTATTGAAAGTGCTAAAAAGCAACAAAAACACTATTTCAAATCGTTCTGGTAATGGAGTTAATGGCGGAAACGAGCATCATTCCGGGAATGGATATGTGTCTCTAAACGGCAACGGCGTAAACTCTTATAAAAATGGTGGATTGAAAACGACGCCATATAAAGGATTCCAGGCAAAAAGTGACGCTACGGATTCTACTGCAAACGGAAGTGTGGAATTAACGCTTATTAATGGTAAAAGAAAACCCTATGCTCCTGCTTCATCCAAATTCGGAAATGGGGCCAAGTCGGAAATGAAGGTTACTACAAACAACACAAAAACCGTTCTGAAAGAAAAAGAAAATTATTATTTCAATTGGAACATCTTTTCCCTGTCCAACGCCCCGGAGAATTTGAAAGCGCCACTCATGGGAGTAAAAGAAAATTCGTCTCCGCACCTTGGGTATTTCTTCTTAAAACGCTTAATGGATATTCTCGGCTCCCTGGCGGGTATCTTGCTCTTTTCTCCAATTCTTATTATTGCAGCCGTTGTAATAAAACTTACTTCAAAAGGGCCGGCCTTCTTCAAACAGAAAAGAATTGGTTACCAGGGTAAACTGTTCACCTTCCTGAAGTTTCGTAGTATGAAGGCCGGTAACAATAATCAAATTCACAAAGAATATATGGCAAAATTGATTGCCGGGGAAAATGATGACATTAACAATGGCAGTGAAGATGATCCCCTGTTCAAAATCAAAGAGGATCCTCGCATCACTCGTATTGGACATATTCTTCGTAAAACCAGCCTGGATGAAATTCCGCAATTGTTCAATGTGCTGAAAGGCGATATGAGCCTGGTAGGGCCAAGGCCGCCGATTCCCTATGAAGTTGATCTATACAAAACCTGGCATTTGCGGAGAGTTACGGAAGTAAAACCCGGTGTTACCGGCTTATGGCAGGTTTATGGAAGAAACCAAACAACGTTTGATGACATGGTGCGGTTAGACCTTAACTATGTGAAAGAACGCTCTTTTTTACTCGATCTGAAATTAATTGTTAAAACGTTTTTACTGATATTTAATACCAAATCAGGCATATAGGAAAGGAGATACGAAATGGTAAAAGTAGGCGTAATCGGATGTGGATATTGGGGCCCCAACTTAATTCGCAACTTTCGAAGCACCCCGAATTGTGAAATGGTAATTTGCTGCGATAAGGACCAGGATCGTTTAAAACGAATGCAAACCTTGCACCCGGGTATTCAAACAACCACTAATCATGAAGAACTTTTGAAAATGGATATTGATGCAGTCGTGATTGCAACACCGGTATGGACTCATTATCCCCTTGCAAAGGCATTTTTAAACGCCGGAAAGCACGTTTTTATAGAAAAGCCGATCACCCCATCCTCCAAAGAATGCCAGGAACTGATTGAGTTGGCCGAAAGCAAAAAAAGAGTGCTGATGGTTGGCCATACTTTTGAATATACCGCCCCGGTAAACAAAATTAAGGAATTGATTGATAGCGGTGAAATTGGCGAAGTTATGTATATCAGCAGTACCCGGGTTAACCTCGGTCTATTCCAAACCGATATCAATGTTATATGGGATTTAGCGCCGCATGATATTTCAATCATATCTTACATCCTGGGAAAACAGCCGGTTTCGGTAAGCGCCCAGGGAAAAGACCATTACCGGGCAGGAATAGAAGATGTTGCTATGACGACCTTAAATTATGAAAACGGCACAATCGCCTTTTTGCACAATAGCTGGCTGGATCCGAATAAGGTAAGAAAGATGGTTTTCGTGGGCACTAAAAAAATGCTGGTTTACGACGATACCAGCCCCAACGAAAAAATTAAAATCTACGATAAAGGCGTTGATAAGCCCAGTTATTACAATAACTTCGGTGAATTTCAATTCTCGTATCGTTACGGTGATATTTATATTCCAAGAATTGAAGATTATGAAGCACTCGGGAAAGAAACCGCTCATTTTGTTGATTGTATTCTCAATAACCAAACGCCGCGGAGCGATGGCTATAGCGGATTACGAGTGGTCAAGGTTTTGGAAGCGTCTAGCGCTTCATTAAAACAAAACGGTTTAGCAATTTCCCTGGAGCCACTTGACCAAATCGAAAGCAAAACAGATAATGCCGGTTTATCAACCTTTTATGAAAATCGTAAAACGGGGTAAACAACCCTCATAATAAAAATATTCTGGCTATCGAAATTGTAGCCGGATACCTAAATAAAATTCTAAAAAGACTCACGGAGAGAAGACAAATGAAGGTCCCATTCTTAAACTTAAAAGCGCAATATCATTCGATAAAAGATGAAATTAATGACGCCATTCAACAAGTGCTGGATCGAACAGCATTTGCCGGCGGCCCATTCGTACAACAATTTGAAGAAGAATACGCCCAATTTTGCCAAACAGAACATTGTATAGGTGTCAGCAGCGGCACTTCCGCCCTTTTACTTTCGTTGAGGGCTTTGGGCATCGGCGAAGGCGATGAAGTAATTACGACGCCGAATACCTTTATTGCCACTGCGGAAGCAATCAGCTTTTGTGGCGCCAAACCAGTCTTTATCGATATAGAAGAAGATTCTTATAACATGGATCCAAAACTTTTGGAGGCAGCAATTACGCCAAAGACGAAAGCGGTAATTCCCGTTCACTTGTTTGGACAGATGGCTGATATGGACTTGATTATGGAAATCGCTCGCGCACATAATCTTTATGTAATTGAAGATGCCTGCCAGGCGCACGGTGCGGAATATAAAGGCCGTCGTGCCGGTTCGATTGGCGACGCCGGTTGTTTTAGCTTTTATCCCGGCAAGAATCTCGGCGCTTATGGCGAAGCCGGGGCGGTTGTCACCAATAATGATGAGATCGCCAACCACATTCGTATCCTTCGCGACCATGGCCAATCGAAGAAATATTACCATGATGTTGTTGGATGGAATGATCGCATGGATGGTATTCAGGGCGCTGTTTTGAGCGTGAAGTTAAAATATATTGAAAGATGGAACCAGCTTCGCCGGCAACATGCCGCGTTGTACAACACCCTCCTTGCGGATACGGATAACGTAACTGTACCGAAGGTAATTGAGCATAATAAACACGTTTACCACATCTATGCGGTTCGCACTGCAAATCGCGATCAACAAATCAGTGCGCTGGCGGAAAAGAATATTTTCTGCGGTATTCACTATCCGGTTCCGCTGCATCTGCAAAAGGCTTATAAAGCATTGAATTTGAAAGAAGGTGATTTTCCGGTTGCAGAACGCTGCTGCGCGGAATACCTCTCCCTTCCGATGTTCCCGGAATTAAGGGCGGAAGAAATACAATTTGTCTGTGCGGAATTAAGAAAACCGGAAAGCGCAACTGTAGAATTGAAAGTTGCGGTTTAATTGAATTTAACTCTCATCCGCCCCTTCCCCGGCTTACCGGGGGGGAGGGGCAATTATAAACAATTTATAACCTAAATAACGGAAAATCGGCATAAATAACATACAAGAGTAAGCCATGCAAATCACGAAGGAACAAGAACCGAGACAGAATTTTCTCCAGCTAAAAGCGAACCCTGCACAATCCGGATCGATGGCGCTTAAAACCGTAAATCCCCTGGAAATATCGCAATGGAATCAATTGGTGCTAAATACGCCGGGGCATACAATTTTTCACACTAAAAATTGGGCACAAGTGTTAATGGATACATATAGTTACAACCCATACTATATTGTATCACAAGAAAGTGATCGATTTAATGT
This sequence comes from uncultured bacterium, assembly GCA_964015645.1. Classification (GTDB taxonomy): domain Bacteria; phylum Calditrichota; class Calditrichia; order RBG-13-44-9; family J075; genus CAXHHS01. Next base: position 3,075 of record CAXHHS010000235.1, on the reverse strand, counting down.
CTTGACGCCACTGATGGAAGTCAATAGCAAGTTTACAGGTATAAGGGGAATTTGCCTCCCATTTTCCGATTATTGTAACCCGATCATTGATGAACATGTCGATCACCGGGAAGTTTACGAACAGATCAATACCCTCGGTAGACAGTTGAACTGGAATTTTATTGAGTTTCGCGGGGAAGGAATTCAGCATCGATCCATTTCCTCCGAATCACTTTGTTACCGGCATGTTTTATCCCTGGAAGGCGGTGAGGCGCAAGTTCGATCCCGGCTGCGAAACAACTATCGCAGAAAAATCAAAAAAGCACTTAACAGTGGCGCAAAAGTCGAAATTTACCGCACGAGAAACGCGATCAAGGAATATTACCGCTTGCACTGTTTAACCCGGAAAAAACATGGGTTGCCGCCTCAACCATTTCAATTTTTTGAAAATATTTACCGGCACATTATTCGAGAAGACCTGGGATTTGTTGTTTTAGCATCCTACCAGAACAAGTATATTGCCGGCGCAGTTTATTTTCATTTCGGCGATCAAGTAATTTACAAATTTGGCGCTTCGGATACGGAGTTTTTGCACATCCCTACAAATTTCCTGGTAATGTGGAACGCTATTGAGTGGTCGTGCAAAAGTGGATATAAAACATTCTGCTTCGGGAAAACAGAGCCTTCCAATACCGGTCTGGTTCAGTATAAAGATGGTTGGGGCGCTGAAAAACAAGACGTTAAATATACCAGGAATGTGTTAAAATTATCAGACACTCAACAAAGTGAAAAGAAGTCAGATAAAACCAGTTATGCCATTTTTCGGAAAATGCCTCTTCCGGTTTTAAAAATGGCCGGTAATTTGATGTATCGTCATGTTGCTTAGAGGCTGTTTGAAAATACGCCACTAAGCCACTAAAACTCAAAGAATCACAAAGAAAAATAAATAAAGTTTAGTGAAACTTAGTGTTTTCGTGACTTTGTGGCATAAAATTAGATTTTTCAAACACGCGCTTAAACAATTTTCTCCTCTCCTCGCTACAGGTCCCGGTTTCGCAGTTTGAAGCCGGGGCTTGATTAAAAACCAGGTGAAAGTTCTAATAAAGAACCGGTGATTCAAATTGCAAACGCTAAAATGGATATCAATTTAAATTATTAACTGTTGAAAAGGAGCTTCCTGTGTTTCTACAAAAATTATATTACAATGCAAAACCATTTATTCCCCGGAGAGTCCAACTTTCCCTCCGCCGCCAGAGAATTCGTTATAAGCAACCTGCTTATGCCAATATTTGGCCAATAGACCCAAATTCTGACCAAACGCCGCCAAATTGGCGCGGTTGGCCAGGCAGAAAAAAATTCTCCCTGGTATTGACCCATGATGTGGAAAGTGCCAACGGCCACGATAAATGCGAGCAATTAATGAGGCTAGAAAAACGGCTGGGGTTTCGATCCTCCTTTAATTTCGTGCCGGAACGCTACCAGGTTTCCGCCAAATTGCGAAAAACATTATTAGAAAACGGTTTTGAGGTGGGTGTACACGGGCTTAATCATGATGGAAAACTATATCAATCGCGGGAAGAATTTGTAAAACGAGCGGAAAAAATTAATCATTACATTAAAGACTGGCAGGCCACCGGATTTCGATCCCCGGCAATGCACCGTAACCTCGATTGGATTCGCGATTTAAATATCGAATACGATGCCTCAACATTTGACACCGATCCTTTTGAGCCGCAATCAGACGGCGTTGGAACGATTTTTCCGTTTCGGGTAGAAGATGATGGCGAAAAAAAAGGGTACATTGAACTTCCTTATACCTTACCGCAAGATTTCACTCTCTTTATCTTGATGAAGGAAAAAACACCTGAAATTTGGAAGGAAAAACTGGATTGGATTGCCGAAAAGGGCGGGATGGTGCTGGTGAATGTACATCCCGATTACGTAAATTTTGATGGCAGCAAACCGGCATTGGAAGAGTTTCCGGCACAACTTTATGCAGAATTCCTGGGATATGTAAAATTCAAATATTTTGACCAATACTGGCATGCGCTGCCGAAAGATTTGGCCCAATTTTGGGCCAGCAGAGAAGCGGAACAAACGCTCAAGAAGGCCATATAGTCGAAAGGATATATTTAAAAATTACTCAAAAGAGTTGCAGTAAGCGCTGACTGAAGGTATAGGACTGTTAGCAAAGGCGCTGAGTTGAGTATAGCCGGTAGCCAATCTGCTTACTGTAAAATGGAATTGGACGCTTATCTGTGCTTGTAAACCTCCCGGAGGTTTTAAACCAAATTTGAAGCCAAAATTGAGGTCAACTCTCATCAAGCGTAATCAATACATCACTGTTGAACCTCCGGGAGGTTATGCGATACAAAACCTTTAACCTAAAATCTGAGTGGAGCGATGGAAAAAATTACACATATCCAAGAAAGTGAATTTCAAAAATGGGATGATTTTGTATATCATCACGCTTATGGAAACATTTACCAAACATCTGCCTGGCGCAGGATCATCCGGGATAGCTTTGGGCATAAACCGCTTTATTTGGCGATAAAAAACGCTGGCGGGGATATTAAAGCTGCAATGCCTTTTTTTGTAATTAAAAGTAAAGCCTTTGGCAACCGGTTAACGTCTTTGCCCTGCGCGCAATCATGCAACCCGCTGGTATCAGACCCCCGGGAGTATGAAATACTGTTCAAATCCGTAGAATGCTACATTAACGAGCAAAAAGTTCCCTGTGCAGAATTAAAAACAGAAACGCCTATCGGGCAGGAAAATGCTATGTTGGGAAAACCTTTTACCGGTTACAGTACCTATACGCTGGATTTATCCGATGATATAGCTGCTATCGAGAAATCGCTGCACAAAAATTGTATTCGCCGGGCGATAAAAAAAGCAAATAATGCCGGGCTGAAATTGATCACTGGCAATTCCCCTCGAGATGTTAAAATTTTCTACGATCTTTATTTGAAAATGCGCAAAGAGTACGGCCTTTTGCCACAATCATTCAAATTCTTTGCAACGATGTGGAATGTTTTACAACCGCAAAATTTAATGGAAATCCTCCATGCGGAATACAAAGGAGAAATTATCTCC
>CAXHHS010000234.1:0-8856 GCA_964015645.1 uncultured bacterium | reverse complement strand
CACCAAGAAGCTCGTCGGCAGCGTCAGATGTGTATAAGAGACAGGCAATTAATAACTCGCCCCAACCCAATTCGATGTTGATACGCAACAGTTCTGCTGTGGAAAATTCCAGCAAGGAAATATTGTGAATGATCAGGAATGCCTCATCAATAGAATTAGCGCGGAAAAATATCCAGGCAAAACCGACGAGATTAAAAACGATGAAAGTTTTTAAAAAATTGTAAATGGCTGGCAGACGATCCAATTTAACCCAACTTGCCAGTTTATCGCGAACGTTTTGGGAGGCGATGGCAAATACTAAATAGAACCCGTGTAAAAATCCCCATAAAATAAACGTCCAATTGGCGCCGTGCCACAATCCGCTTACCACAAAAACTATCATCAGGTTGTAATACCAGCGCCATTTAACCGTGCGGTTGCCGCCTAGAGGAATGTAAAGATAATCCTTAAACCAGGTGGAAAGTGAAATATGCCAGCGCCGCCAAAACTCGGAGATCGATCTGGCGTAATATGGCTGGCGAAAATTTATCATTAAATCGTATCCCAAAACCCGGGCAGCGCCAATAGCAATATCGGAATAGCCGGAGAAATCGCAATAGATTTGATAGGCGAAAAAATAGGTCGCTAAAATTAGCGTTAGCCCCTGGTATTCGGCGGGATGATTGTAGGCTTCGTTTACATAAATTGCCAGCCGGTCGGCAATGACCAATTTTTTGAAAAACCCCCACATCATCAACTGCAAACCGGAAACAACGCGATCGGCGTCAAATTTCACCTTTTTCGCTAATTCCGGTAACAGGCGAGTTGACCGTTCTATTGGACCGGCAACCAGTTGGGGAAAAAATGCCACATACAAGGCAAATTTTCCCAGGTGGCACTCCGGTTCTTTTTGCCCCCGGTAAACATCGATGGAATAACTGAGCGTTTGAAAGGTATAAAACGAGATACCTACCGGCAGCAAATAATCGAAAGCCGGGGTTTCTAAAAAGATGTTAAATTGATTGAATATTGATCGCGTGGATTCGCTGAAGAAATTGGCATATTTGAAAAAAAAGAGGATTCCGAGATTGCTGCACAGGCTGAGAATCAAATACTTTTTTCGTTTCGACTTTTGGGCGGCTTTCCCCATTCGAATGCCGGCATAATAGTCGATAAGCGTCGAAACGATAATCAGGATAATATATTCCGGCTTCCAGCACATGTAAAAATAGTAACTGGCCGCTAACAGAAATGCCCAGCGATAGCGGTGCGACATCATAAAAAATGCCGCAACGACGATTGGAAAAAAAATCAAAAATTGAAGCGAATTAAATAACACGGCTTACCTCTTCCGGTTATCTTTAAACCGGGAAGTAATAAATTGATTCTGCCGATAAAGTGATTTGGATACCAGAATCAAAATTCATTATTTAATTAGCATCATCTTACGAACCTGGCTAAACGCTGCTGCCTGAATACGGTAGAGGTAGACGCCGCTGGGAATATCTTGCGCATCAAATTCCAAGGAGTGAAATCCGGCGGGCTTAAACCCATTCCACATTGTTGCAACCTTTTGCCCTAATATGTTAAAGATTTCCAATGTTACTTTGCCGGATTTTGGCAAACCGAATTTAATGTTTGTTGATGGGTTAAATGGGTTGGGAAAGTTTTGATACATTACATAGTCCCGGGGAATTGCACCGTTATCGGCCTCATCAATAGCGGTAAGGAGCTTGACGTTTACAATCGTCGTTTTGGAACTACTCTCGCCAAATTCATCCGCCACGGTGCAGGTTAAATTAATTGCGGTGGGAATATTACGGCCGGTTAGGGTTAATAAAGTGGTTTGGGGATCATAGTCGAGCAGCAGCAGGTTTCCATTTTTCTGGAAACTCCAGGTCAATAACGAGTCGGGCGTATCAATGTCTTCGGCGTGCTCGCGCATATTCATCACGACGGATGAGTCGCCGAAAATCACCAGCGAATCCGGCAATCCCATGACGATTGGCGGATCGTTTACGGGCTGCACGGATATAGTGAATTCAGCAGAATTACCCAACTCGCCATCGGAAACGCTCAGCAAAAATGTTTCGCTGCCAAACCAATTGGGTGGTGCAGTAAACGTAAAATTTTCTCCATTTTGGAAAAAAGAAATATTATTCCCACCGGAAATGAATATTGATAAGAGCGAATCGGGAATCTCCACATCTTCCACAAATTCCAGCCATTGGGAAGTAGAGAAAAATAAGCTGTCATCTTCATCGAAAGACAACAGGGGAAGGCTGTCTGCAATTACTGGCGGATCATTTATTGATCGAACCGTGAAGGTTGCTGCATCGTTTACTTCCAACCCGCCGGGATCAACTGCTGTAAAGTTAATCGCTTCCGAACCATGCCAGTCATTATTCGGGGGGAAGATTGTTACTACACGATTTGAGTCAATGGCAACGTTCAGCCAAGTATTTCCGGTAAAACTCCATTCGATTTCGCTGTCATCAGAATCGATATCTTCAATAAAATTATCCAGCGGAATGGCGGAAAAAGAATTGCCTTCATCCACAGTTTGATTGGGAATGTTTGCGATGGCCGGGGTGTCGTTAATCGCGGTAACGGTAAATGTTGCGGTATCGCTTCCCATTAAACCGCCGGGATCGCTGGCAGTAAAAATGAGCGTTTCGGAGCCGTTCCACTCTTCCGATGGGATATTAATCGTCAAATTGCGCACACCGTCCATCGTAAATGTAAGGTCGGTGTTGCCGCTGATGGTCCAGCTCATTTGAAAATCGGCGTTATCGGCGTCTTCTACAAAATCATCGAGGGGAATCATGGCAAAACTGCCGGCTTCTTCCACCGTTTGATCGGCAATATCGTTTACAATCGGCGGGTCGTTTATGCCGGTAACGGTAAAGCTGGCGGAGGCGCTCCCGGAAAGCCCGCCGGGGTCGGTAGCGATAAATGTAATCGTCTCGCTGCCGTTCCATTCCGCTTCCGGTACCATAATGGAGGCGATGCGGTTTTCGTCTATCATCACATCTAAATCGTTATTGTTAATAATCAGCCAGGTAAGGGTGCTGTCGTGATTATCGACATCTTCTACGAAATCATCCAATGGAATGGTGGCAAAATTTTCACCTTCCGGAATGGTTTGACCGGGAATACCGCTGACCACCGGGACATCGTTAGAACCGGAAATGGAAAAAATTGCCGGATCGCTGTCGCTTAACCCGCTGGGATCGGTCGCAATAAAGGTGATAATTTCGCTGCCGTTCCAAAATGCAACGGGTGGTGTAATAGTCGCGATGCGGTTTGGGCTAATCGTTACAATTAACTCTACATTTCCGCTAACGCTCCAGGTAATGTCGCTGTCGGAATCATCGGGATCAGAGACAAAGTCATCGAGATTAATGGCGACAAACTCCTGGCCTTCGTCGATTGATTGATCGGGAATGTTGCTAACTGCCGGGGCATTGTTAACGGCGGTGATAGTAAAGGTGGCGGCATCGCTTCCGGAAAGGTTGCCGGGGTCAGTCGCAGTAAAGGTGATGGTTTCGCTGCCGTTCCAATCGCCGGAAGGCGGGGTGATGGTTGCGATGCGGCTGGCGCTAATCTCTACCGTTAAATCGGAATTACCGCTAACGCTCCAGGTGAGTTCGTTATCGGCGTTATCGGGATCGCTAACAAAATTATCCAATGCGATGGTGGCAAATTCCTGGCCTTCCGGCACCGTTTGATCTTCGACGCCGCTCACCACCGGCGGATCGTTAACACCGGTTACGGTAAACGATGCAACTTCGGTATCAAAAGCGCCAAAGGGATCGGTGGCGGTAAAGGTAAGCGCTTCGGAACCGTTCCAATCGGGATTATTGGGCGTAATTGTTACAATTCGATTTTCATCGATGGTTGCGGACAGGTTGGTATTGCCGGTGATAGACCAGGAGATTTCCGCATCGGAATGGTTACTGTCATTTACGAAATCATCGAGATTGATGGCGGAAAAACTGCTGCCCTCGGAAATGGTTTGATTGGGAATATCGCTGATAACCGGCGGGCTGTTAATGGTAAATGTTGCGCCGTCGCTGTCGAATTGATCTTGCGGATCTGTAGCGGTAAATATAACCGTTTCCTGGCCGCTCCAATTCGTATTTGGCGAGGTGATTGTCGCAACTCTGTCAGCATCAATGGTGACGGTTAATTCGATATTGCCACTAAATGTCCAGGTAAGTTCGCTATCGAGGTTGTCGGGATCTTCTACGAAATCATCCAGGTTTATGGAAGAAAAGCTGCTGCCAACGCCAACGGTTTGATTGGGAATATCGGTAACATCGGGAACGCCTTCGCCAATTGTAATCGGAAACTGCCAGAACGAAAGCGCCGGAACTCCTTTGGCGCTTTTTAGCCAGGGGCCTTCGTATTTGATTTCGGTATTATTATAAAACCGCGCTGGCAGGTAGCTGACGGAATTAGCGGTAATCGTGCTATCCAGTTTCAGGGTTAAAATATTATTATTCACATAACCGGTATCTACCGCGGCCGTTGTTACCGGGACGCCATCATTATAAAAATAGAAATAGTCCTTTAAATGGTATTGAATGCCATCGATAATGCTATCATTTTCCCAATAGAGGGTTTCCACATCGGAAAATTCCAGCAGTAATTCATTTCGCAAACCGCTGGTGAAAAAAATCTGGCTGATGTTCGGAGAGTCGATGTCTTCATCGTCTTCGTCATTTTTATATATCGTTCGGCTGATCTGGCGAAAAATGCGGCCGGCAAATTGATCGTATCCTGCCGGGCTAAAATGGTCGCTATCGATAAAACCGCCAATATCATGGGCAGCGGTGATTTCGGTTTCACTATCTTCTTTTGCCAGAATACGTTGATATTCACGCAATATATTTGCTTTAGAGCCATAGCCAGTATGAAGTTGAGCAGTATAAAAATAATGAACTGCGGAGCCATCACCATCTTCGTAATCATCTTTCCATTGGTCACGGAGAATGGGAAATTGCTCCAAATATTCTATCGCACGCGATGTGTTGCTGGTATTCGATTCGCCCTGCCACCAAAGAATGGCGCGAATACCGAAATCGACTTTAGCCTTTTGCGCTCGCCAGAGCATCCGGCCATAAATGGTGTTTAAATCCGTGGGGAGGCTGTCGTTGCGAAGGTGCAGTTGCGTTTTTGTTCCACCGACAGCGCCGTTAAGAATGCATACCGGCATCCGGTGATTTTCTGCGATTAATTTTCCCAATCGCAATCCCCAAATGCCAGCGTAGGCGTGCTCTTCTGAAAATTGGGCTTGCGCCAGGCTCCAGGTTGTATCGCTTTTAACTTCTGATGTGTCATCGGAAGCAGTTCCGAAAGACCGCACCCAATGGGATTGATAGGGAACGAACCCGCCGCGATCTTCCGCCTCGGCATTGGATTGCCCCTGGATGATGTAAACATCGCCGCAGGCGACTTTATCGATTAAAGTATCGGAAACCAGCTCCCCGGTTGAGGCACGGAAAAGAACTTCAAAACTGTAATCGATAGTATCGGCTTTTATTTTTCGGGTAAGGCTAAATGCAGCGGTGCTGTCAGAATTATAGCTAAGTTTTTTGCGGGAACGCTTCCAAAATTCGCCGTTGCGCCGGGCGATAACGACGACCGTGTCGTACCCGAACGTAAACAACCGCCCGCTAATTTCTACAGTGCGGCGGTTGCTGTCATCCGGGTTTCGCGGGTACAATTGGTAGTGCTGCGGAATTTCGCTGTAGTTTACAACCGGCGCCTCCGGCTGCGCTATCATCTTTCCCGAAAGACAAAATAAAATTGATAATAAGAATAATAACCCTTTACGCATAGTTTGACCCCATATCGTTCGCGTAATACGTGACGCGTATTGTTTGAAGAAACAATAGGTTAGCATCACGAAACACGCAATACGTATCACGCTAAATCTTTACGAAACTCCAATAGAAGCTTGTAAATAAACTTTGTTTGATCGCTCAAGTCGAGCAAGATTTTCAAAGAAAAAAATAGGTGAGGTAGCGGAATTCCGAGGGATTATATATGGTGACCATTTTTACCGTTGGAACTCCATCCCAAACTCTTTTTAAGATAAAAATTACACAGTTTGAAAAACGGTTTCATATCATCCGTTGCAAACCATGTTGCTTCTTTTACCCCTTTAAACGAGCCAACAAACTCCCCGAATGTTAGCTTCCCATCGCGACGGTAGACGAGGCAAGAAGATAAATCCTGGTTTTCCACCAACCATTTGCGGCCTTCGTGAATGGCCGTTTCCGGAACCGGTTGGTTGGTGAGTGACAAATACAATGCGCGAGCGACATCCATTCCGTTGGTTCCCACGAACAGGCGAAAGGAAGAGCCGATTCGCGGGTTAATATCGAGCACTTTATACAGGCCGTCGCGAGCGTCATAACGATACCCAATGTCGAGAATACCCTGGTAGCCAATGGCTTTCATAAAACGGCGCGTGGTTTGATCGACTTCATCATTTTGAACGCAAATTCCCAGGGAGGTTGCTCCCTTGTAGGCGGGATATTGGCGGAGTTTTTTCCCGGTAATGCCAATCTGGCAATTGGAGTTTTGGTCAAAATAACCGTTGAACATCCAAACCGAATCTTCACCGCCGGGAATAAATTCTTGCAGCATAAAATTCGGTTCCGCGGGGTCTTCCCACTTAGCGTATGCCGCCAGCAGTTCGTCCTTTGTATCAACTTTTAGCATTTTCGGTTTGTCGTGCATTTTAAGTTTGGTGCCGTCGATGCCTTTGAACATTACCGGAAATTGTACCGTGTTGAGATGCTCCATTAACTCTTCTTTTGAGCGCGGAAATAATGCCCCCGGCGCCGGAATATTATGCTTGAGCGCGAGGTGATACATTAATTTTTTATCGGCTAGCGAATTTACCAATTGGAGTGGTTGATACGGGAAGATGAAATGCTCGCTTAACGCGTTGGTATTTTCCGATACAAATATAGTGGTTGCATCGGAGGTGGAAATCAAAATCGAAGTGCGCCCGATTTTCCGGCCCAAATCAGCTAAGAATTCCAGCGACTGCGCTACCGGCTGTTTTTCAATATCCCAAATAAGCGTTTCTTTGCAATATTTGGTTGCCAATGTCGGATCGCTTGCCTGGGGATGAATGCCATACACCGGCACACCCAACCGCCCCAGGCTGCGGGCAATTCCCAGGCTGCCGTGATGAAACTTTAAGATAACGACCGGTACTGAATTATTGTCTAACTTCATAAATCTTCACTTCGTAAATTTTTGCCCTTAACAATAAGGCAATTTTTAGACGAAGTGAATGACGCGGATTACAGGGGATTTTTAAGAATTTTTAAGAAGCAAGTTTTGAGTGAATTTAATTCGGATTATTGCCTTTTCTTCTTCACTTTTGTTTTTTTGGTCTTTTTTGTGGCAACCGTTTTATTACCGGATTTTCTGACGGTAGTTTTCTTCCTAACCACTGTCGATGTGCGAGGTTTGTATTTTACTCTTGTCACACTTTTAACCCTGGTGGTTCTTGTAACCGTAAAGGTCGATTTTCTTGTCACTTTCACAGTTCGAGTGCGATAGACGGTGACATTAACACGGCGATAGGGTTTCCACCAGCGGGGATAAACGCCAAAGCGATAAACCGAGCGGTAAGGGCGATAAACCGGCCTGTAAATCCAGGCAATAATTGGCCAGGTATGGATGTGTACATGTGCCGGTGCGACATAATAGTTAACACCATAAATAACATCATTCCCATGAACCTGCATGTTGTAGCCGTCATCGCCGGATTTCTCAACTTCAATTGTTGCTACATCCTGGTATTCATTTTCTGTTAGTGGCACTTGCAGTATAATCAGATGGGTTTCACTTTCGACCTCCTCTACAACACGGATAAAATCGACATTACCGTCTTCATCCAGGTCGAGATTGTTAATGCCAACCTCCGGATCGTTGAGAGCTTTTTCAAAGGCTTCCAGGTTTTCGGAATCTTTAAACAGCTCACCAACAGCTTGTAAATCCAGCCCTTCTGCTGCTTCTGTAGTTGGGGCGACAATTGTAACATCTTCCTGGGCATAAACAAGGCAACAACCAAGCAACAGAAATAGGAAAGCTGTCCATATTGTAAATTTTTGTCTCATGGGTTCCTCCCGGGTTTATGATAATCAAATGTTAATTTTCTAATTTTCTAATGTTTATAACATTTGTTAAAATAACCACCTTATGCCAAAAAATCCAATGTGATATCAAATTTTTAGCATTTAGTCAGTCACATGAACCGAAGTTAACTCATCATGCTTCAACATGACCGCGATATCCAAATCGCCGATGTGGTCGAGAACAAAGAGTAAATCTCGCACCTGGTTTGTTTTCATCAAATATTTTGCGCTGTTTCCTTCGCGAATCAGCTCCGGCGATGCGCCACGCCAGCGTTCTACCAGTTCGGTTGTACGGGTATCTTCCGCCTCAAACCCGGCTTCGATTAAACCTTCGGCAATCCAGGCACAGCAAAACTGGTCTTCCCGCCGAAATTCATTTCGCGATCCGGCGCCAATTACGGCAACCCGGTGATGGCGGTCGACCAGGTGTCTGATGGTTGCTTTATAATTTCGCAGGCAAGCGACGTAGACGGCATCGCTGTTTTGCGCACTGTAGATCAACGGCGTCCCGGATGTCGATAGCAGGATCATTGGGCGCAAGGTGTCATTTCGGGCAGCGATTTCTGCCGGGCTGTTGGTTAAATCGAATCCGAATGGCATGTTGCCGCCCAATTCGCCAACCAGCAGCGGATTGTCCAGCCGGGCAGCGAGGGGAAATCCTAATTCCTGTCTCTTATACACATCTGACGCTGCCGACGAGCTTCTTGGT
>CAXHHS010000233.1:0-8869 GCA_964015645.1 uncultured bacterium | reverse complement strand
TGCATAATCCGGCACAAAGATGATTGTTTCTAAATCCGCCAGAGCCGTAAACGCAGCTAAAGATGCCGCGGCATTTCCCGAAGAAGCGGCTGTAATTGTTTTAGCGCCTTTTTCCAGTGCTTTTACAACCGCAACAGCAGAGGCGCGATCCTTTAACGAAGCGCTGGGATTTCGAGTGTCATCTTTTACCCAAATTTTTCGCAAATCCAATTCTGTTTCTAATATGTTAGAGCGATAAATTGGCGTCCAGCCGGTTGCCAGCGGAATAATTTTTTCCGGCACGTCAATCGGTAAAATCGGCAAATATCGCCATTGGGAAAATTCGCGGCTTTCGGATAAGCGAGTTTTCGTAAGTTCTTTTTTTGCAGCGTCAAAATCATAAATAACTTCCAGGGTGCCAAACAAAGGGCCACACTTCGGGCAGGTATATTCAGCTTCACCACCTTTAAATTCCCTCTCGCAGGAAACACATTTTAAACCAATGACATTTGCCATCTGCAACTCCCTTTTTTATGCCAGGTGAATGTCGTAAAAGTTATTATTATGTGGCGAGAAAATTATAACGTTGCCTGCCCAAAAAATACTTGAAAGTTGCACAACTACTATCCAACATGAAAATCTCGCCGTGCCTGGGTAATAGATATGGTAATTCCGGCAACGACATCCACAAACGACATTACGCTAAGAATAAAAAAAGTAGAGTTAGCAGCCATTGGCGCCATTAAAAAAAGAATCAGGTAAGAAATTGCAACAAAAGTCGATAAGACGTGCTCCAGGATTGCAGCATTTTCAATGCTAGTGGATTTTACGACTTCGATAAATAAAATAAATAATCCCATAATAATTACTACATCACTAATCTTCAAAGCCCATTTACTTTGGGAGGGAAGCGGTATATTAAACAATTCAATTTGCAGCGCCTTTTCCGGTTGTTTTAAGTCTTTGTTGTCCAATAATTGCTGGTTACTGGTTCCAGGCGACTGAATATTCGTTTCAGATGAGTTCTTGTCGAAGTAATATAAAATAGCTGCAACAAGCATATAAACGACCAGAATGACTCCGAACAGCGGTATGGTTTTAATGACGTTCATCCCAGAACTCCCCGGATTGTGGCTTTTACTCGAATAAATATTTTCATAGGTGACTCTCTCAATCATCTATTCACCCAAAACCGTAGATTTTAGTAAAATATATCACTTAGCTAAATTTAAGGCAACACCCAATAAAATCATTGAATATTGAAAATTGGCGATTGAATATAAAGTGGTGGTTTAAATTTGCAATTTTTATGAGGCAGGGAATGAATGCTTTTCATTCCCTGCCTCATAAAAATTGAAGCAGGCGAACATAAAAGTCCACCTGCTTCTGGGGGTTAGGAGGGGCAAAAAATTGTTTTTCTAAATTTTAGAAGAAAGTACCGATTGAGAATCTTTTTACCGCCCGGTCGAAGCCGCCGAGGTCCGTTGGCCAGGCGACATCAAATCCCAGCAGAAAATATCCGAGATTTAAACGGGCACCTACGCCTAATGCAGCATTCAAATCGTCTAAGCGCAAGCCGTTTGTGGTGTCGAATGGCCGGAAAGAATTGTCTACTCCGGGCACATCCCAGGCCGCAGCAGCGTCGAGAAAAGCGACACCTAACAACATATCATATTGCGGCGGCAGGAACGGCAGCATCGGGAATCGGTATTCCAGGTTATTCACGAAAAATTTGGAACCGAATAACTCGTTAAAATCCGCCCCGCGATAGGTATAGGGGCCGCCAATGCCATATACTTGTTTATCCTGGCCAAAACTTCCTGCGCCCAAAAATCGCCAGGCAAGCGCCGAGCGGCTGCTAATGCGGAAATATCGCCGGTAGTCCACCGACGCAAATGTAAAATCAAAGTCGCCGGCGATTTGTTCCACGGAAAAGCGGCTGCGGCTGCCAGCCATCGGGCCAATTAATCCATAGGTTGTATTATCGAATACCAATGCTGCGCCAACCTGGCCAAAGTTAAAGGTGCTAATATCGAATGTTTCGCGGTCAATTCCGCTGGATCGGAAGGTTTCGAACACCTGATCCTGGTCGACCCAGGTTACCCCGGCACTCAACTCCACCCTGGCAAAACGGTTAAAAGGGTAGGCTACTAACCCATTAAACCCGCGATAAGTGTTGCGGATAAATCCAAGCTGGTTAATGGAACCGAAATTTAGATATTCGATATTGGATTGAAATGCCTGAAAACCCCAATTAAGCCTGCCGCCCTGGTCAAAATAGGTTGCGGAAAGGTCCGAATGCAGGGGATTGTTAAATCGTAAGCCAGTGGAGAAGAACAGATTGCGGTCTCCTAACATATCGCTAAAGACAAAGGCCGCACCACCGGTAACACCAAAAAAGCTGCTATAGCCGCCACCCAAAGCGACACCGTTTAAGCGCATCTTTTTACTATACTTACGCTGTTCGATAGAGTCGGATGGCTCCAATTCGTAATCATCGTAAAAATTGTTTGGGTCGGACAATCCCGGAAGCCAGCCAACCTCCGTTTCTGCGGTTTCCGGATATGCAACACCGGCAGTAGCCCCATTGGTCGCAATGGCAGCAAGCGGCGCATCCGGTGACTCCATACCGGGCGCTTCACCATCCGCAAGATGCGCTAATACCGGGGAAGCTTCTTCCGGCTTCTGCAATTTTTCGGCATCTAATTTATAAAGATGCCAGCTATTTTTGTAGAAGGATGAAAAAACCATCACGTTGCCATCACCGGACCAGCTAAACGCCGGTGTGGATTCGGTAATGCCGGAGATTCCCGATTGAAGCGCCGTAACCCGGGTTATATTTTTGCTTGCCAGGGACATTCGATAAATATTCGGTATTCCGTGGTGATCGGAGATAAACGCCACTTCGCGACCATCGGGTGACCATTGGGGATTAATGACCGTGCCGTGCAGATGGGTGATCGTTTCAATTGATTTGGTTTCGAGATTAAACACGGCAAGATCATAATCGCCAAACAATAATTTGTGCTTATCCGTACCGGCGCCGCGATCGCTGGAAAAAACGATCGACCGGCCATCCGGAGACCAGTTTGGATGAAGCACTGTATATTTATCATCGGTTAGCTGCGTTAACGCTTCCGTTTCGATATCCACAATATAAAGATCGGAGATTCCGCCGGAGATGCCGACAAAAGCCAACTTATCGCCTTCCGGGGAAAATGTGGGAGATGTGAGACCGTTTAAATCTTTAAACAGAAGCTTTTTGACCAGTTTTTTCTGATGGGGATCCATCACGTAAATCACATCGTTTTTGCCGGATTTGGAAACGAATGTGATTAACTGGCCATCGCGCGACCAACCAATGGTTGTATCAAAAAAACGAAGTGTTTCGAACTGTTTTCCACCGCCGCCTTGCACCAGGTGTTGGGATTTATATTCGCCATCTTCGGTTTCGCTCAGCAGGTAAATTTCATCATTGAGATTGCGATTTGCGACAAATACAATGTGTTTTCCATCCGGGCTAACGGATGGCGCAATATTCATCCGGTGGTAAAAAGATTGCTGGCGGGTGAGTTTTTCGGCAATATCTTCCGGCTGCTGCAATGTAGAATCTTTTGGAATCGCCATATCGCGAGCATAGGCGTGCCAATTTTCCGTAAGCTGTTTCAGTTTAATGCCGAGATGCTTTGTTAGAGCCACTTCCATGCTGCCGCTGCGCACAGCGGATTTGAAAATTTTACCGACAATCTCCTTTCCATGCGTTTCGCCGATATAATGCCAGAGCGATTGGCCCAATCGATACACGCGAATATCAAAGGCGTTGTTCAACTGTTCCACAGAAAGCAAATGGCCATGTGTTAATCCGTCGCGCACCCACATACGGGTTGTGTTGTCCATTCCATTGGAAAGATACTCCGCCATTCCCTCCACAAACCACAGGGGTGGATTAAACCGGTTGTTTTGCTCGATGTCTTTGCTGTGCAGCATCATATCGAACTGAAAAGCATGAACAAGCTCGTGAACCAAAACATGATGAAATTCCCGGTAAGAACCGGTAATCGGAAGAATCACACGATTTTGCAATCCCTCGGTTACCCCGCGCGTTCCCTGGCCTAACAAACCACCGATGACATTGGTCTGTTGAAAATCGTTCAGGGATGCATAAAGAATTAGCGGGATTCGTTTTTTAATGCGGTGATCCAGCACTTCGCTTAAATAATCATAGCCGCGTTCGACCATACGAGCAGCATCGTGAGCGGCTTGCTCTTCTTCCGGGTAATAGTGCACGTCAAAGTGATCGGTGCGAAACACCTTCCACTCAAAATTTTTGTATTGCACTTTATTTTGTCCGAAGTACGCGCCAACTTGCGTAAAAGCAGGTGTGCAAAAGAAAGAAGCAAGTATAGCAACCAACGCGACATATTTTATTTGTTTGAAAACCATTCCGGTACCTCCTTAGTTTATTGAATAAGCAAAATGGTTAAAAACGGTTACAGTAGATGTCTTGCTATAATGCTTCCCCTTCAGTAAGATGAAACAGTAAAAATTAACTTCCCATTCAAATATCTGGCTTTCATGAAGAAAGCAATTAAACTACGTTTGTATGATAAATTCGGATTGCCCTCCGAATATGTAGCCTTAGTTACCCAAAATTTAATTTTTTAATTCTACATCCAATAACGTGATTCTTTTCCAGGATTCCGTAACAAAATTCTAACAAATGCTTCATCTCTTTATTCCATTCTATCTTCTTTTGTTGATCCATCGTTCTTACTGCTATAAAGTGTTGCAATTGAAATACCATGTTTCTTTGACAACCTACTTTTAGTTTTATTGCAAATAAAAATAAATTTTTTACATTCATGCGCCTAACATTTAAGATGACGGCAAGAGATAAACTTTCATTTACATTCTATTTTCGACAATCTAAATATGATCTCATAAAGTATTGTTTTTAAAAGGTTTTTCAAAAAGGAAATTTTCAAGTTTTGATTTTCTTCAAAAATTTAACAGAGAAAACAGACACTCAAAATTGCACCACCAATTGTTAACATTATTTCCAAAAAGCAACAAAAGCACCGTAAACAAAGTTAGCAAAAAACCCAGGGATCATTTATAAAATGGAAATAATTAGTGTCAATCTGTGGAATCTGTGGTAAAAAAACAGCTTAATGAGAATTGTAGCGTTTACGGAAATTGAATTCGTCTGCGGTGCCGTTAAACACATCAAAAATCAGTTGGCGCATGGTTTTGATGAGATTGAAATAGGCGTGTGGCGGGTAGTTGTAACAGGAATCTTTTTGTGGCGTGCGGGCAATCAGCAGCCGATCTTCCGGGTATTCTTTATAGCCAAGTGTAATATATTCCACCGGATCGCAAGTTTCCCGAACCTCCGAAATCAAATCAGGGTCGTAAAGAAATTGGGCGTCTTCCAGCATCGCATTCAGTTTTTTCATCGCCCATTCCGGGAATATCACCTGCTTCTTGATTAAGGCTCCCTTTCCTTTGAATTTGTGAAACATAATTCCTTCCCCGTAAAACGAGATGTGCACCTGGTACCCCAAATACTGTCCCTCGGAAGCCGATATATTGTGCCGCGATTTCCAGGAGTGAAGCGCCCGGCTTTTTGCAAAAACAAATTGGGTTAAAGAGTCGATTACCGGCGTTACATAAACCGGTTCCGGTTTAGAATGGTAGTCTAAACCTCCCCCTCTCATTGGGCGGCTTGGTGGTCCGGGGTTCGGTCTATATTTATCCTGAGTCGAAGGAATAGGTTCATTTTCGCTGCCATTATCAAGATACTCAATACCGTAGTAGGGGCCGCTTAACGGGTCAGCAATCTGCTGGCGATATCGTTCTCCATTTTGTTTATGGCGTTTCCTGGAGCGATCAATATAGTACTGTCGAGAGCGATTATTTTTCTCCGAATAGGATTGGCGGTTTTTGGCTCTTTGTTTATTATCGTTTCTTAATGATGGCGTTGCGGAACGCTGTTTGCTGAGTTGTTTTTTCGGAGGCTTCGAGCGAATAATTGCAGAGGGTTTTTTCGCTGGCTTATGAATTGTCGTCGCCTTCTTAAACTTTTTATACCGGGGCGACGTTTTTCGTATCGTTTTTCTTTTTATATTTCGAGTTGATTTTTTCTCGCTTTTTGGGGGAGATGAAATGGTTTTCTTGGGCGATGTTTTTTCAGATTGCGCCGGTAAAGAAATCATACCGCCGCTAAACAAATTGATGATAAAAATGATGCAAGTGAGCCGAACGAACATACTCAACATGCGAAACTCCTTCCTCGTACAAAATACGAACCGGCCGCTGCGAGGTGCCTTCCTCAAAAAGGTTGTGATTTTTTAAGCCTACCGGGAACTACAAAAAAGTAGCGGCCGGTTCGTATCGTTTTTAAAGCTTTCCAACCGGGAAAGTATGCAAATCGGATACCGGAATTTGGCCAAGTATGGTTTTGAAATGATTCAGTAGCGAAAATGGAAATGTTGGAGTTGTATTGGTCGTTAAGTGGCCTTGCTTCTTTTTATAGGCAATTTAACTCTTTTGCTTTAATACGGATTTTTGGAGCAAATCCACCAACATTTTGGCTATGGCAGGATCATTGATGTCAATTCTTTCAGTAGAAGAAAGTTGGGGGTTTTTGGCCAGTATTTCCAAAAGGAGCTTTTTTTGTTCATTGGTAAGCCGGCCATTTTTGCCGGTATTAACCAATTGAACGGCGGTTAAATAATCTGAGCGATCAAGATAGATTGAATAGTAATACCTGTAGTCGTTGAGCGTAGCACGATATTGGCGTAAAAAGAAAAAGGCTAATGCCTCAATAAAAATTAAAATGCCAAGATTGCGGCCAAACCGCATCCAATGGCGCTCATCGATCCCGGAGAGTTGAGTAAGCGGGTCTACAAAATAATAGAACAAAAACACACCTAATAATGCCATACTTATACCAAATGCCAGCAGCACCGTAGAACGTCGCAACATGCTATTCATAGTGGATTTCGCTTCTGCAAACGTTTGCCAGGCGAGACCATCTTCCGCAAAGCCTGCCGCTTTGGTTTCTGCGGCAGCAGTATCTTTCGGTAATTTTTTGTCTGGTATTACTTGCTGTCCGTTTCGAGGTAATAAGGTATAGCCAAGAACCGCCAGGGTAATAAAACCTACCAAGAAAATAGCGATTATATCCACTCGTATTTCTACATCAATGGTTATATATGGTAATGCTTTGTCCCATAGTAGGATACCTGTTGCTATCATCCATATACCGTCAACCGTACGTCTGAGAATTGTGCCATTGCCTCCCACTGCAAATACCGATTCTGCATTCCCCCAAATACTATATAATGAATTTCTACCCGATTCCGGATTTTCTTCTCTCTCCCAAACACCATCAACTGTGCGTTTGAGAATCGTACCATTGCCTCCTACTGCAAATACCGATTCTGCATTCCCCCAAATACTATATAATGAATTTCTACCCGATTCCGGATTTTCTTCTCTCTCCCAAACACCATCAACTGTGCGTTTGAGAATCGTACCATTGCCTCCTACTGCAAATACTGATTCCGCGTTGCCCCAAATACTATACAATTTTTCAGTGGTTCTTCTTCCCAAGAAACTAAAACGTTTTGCTGGATTTTCTTCCCCCTTCCAAACACCATCAACTGTGCGTTTGAGAATTGTACCTTTGTCTCCCACTGCAAATACCGATTCTGCGTTACCCCAAATGCTATATAACAAATTTCTACCCGATTCCGGATTTTCTTCTATCTTCCAAACACCATCAACTGTGCGTTTGAGAATTGTACCTTCGTCTCCCACTGCAAATACCGATTCTGCGTTACCCCAAATGCTATATAGCGAATTTCTATCCGGTTCCGGATTTTCTTCTATCTTCCAAACACCATCAACTGTGCGTTTGAGAATTGTACCTTCGTCTCCCACTGCAAATACCGATTCTGCGTTACCCCAAAAACCTCTTAAATGATTCAATAATGTCACAATTGATCTAAACCTATCAATTTCATTAACCGTTATAGCTAATGTTTTAAATAGAGAAACATCTAAAAATTGGGTACCACCATTCTCAAGAACTTGATAAACCCGGCTTCCTTCTTCAGGGTTATTTCGGGAAAGTTTTTTGAAATGATCAATAGCTTCCTGGCTGGCAAGCCCTCTATCTGCCCTATCCGGATAAACAAAAATTAAGAATATAAAGACACTGAGGGAAATAGCCAGCCAATAAACGGTAGTAATGTTTTCTTTTATTTTTAGCCAGATATAATTCATATTCACTGCTCGGTATCTGAAATTCTTAAACGTTATATGTTTTCCTGGAAATTATGAGAAATATTATCGGCTTGCAACTTCAAATGCTAAATTTCTCTTTGACATATCGCCGCTTTTATAACACCCGCAACAAAAACGTCTTCAAATACTCCCCTTCCGGGTGATAAATATTCACTGGATGATCCGCCGGTTGGCCGGGTTGGGCAATAATTTGCGTCTTACGCCCGGTCTCCTGTGCGGCGGAGAAAACGATTTTGCGAAATAGCTCCCAACTGACGTAAGCGGAACAAGAACAAGTGAGCACCAATCCGCCGCTTTTCACTTTTTGAATTGCCAGGCGATTGATATCTTTATATCCGCGTGCCCCGCGTTGTAAACTTTGTTTGCTTTTCGCAAATGCCGGGGGGTCGAGAACGATGATGTCGTATTCATCTTTTGGCAAATCTCGCAGGTAATCAAACGCGCTGCCGCCGGTAAATTGGTGTTGCGCCGGATCCAAACCGTTTATTGCGAAATTTTCTTTTGCTAACAAAAGCGCTGCATCGCTGCTATCCCTGTCTCTTATACACATCTGACGCTGCCGACGAGCTTCTTGGTG
>CAXHHS010000232.1:0-8918 GCA_964015645.1 uncultured bacterium | reverse complement strand
GCCGGGCGGTTCAAATTTGATAACGGCGTTTTCACGAGAAGCGACATCGCTGGCTTCCGAGCCGCGAGTTGGACCTAATAAATAGGTCTCAAACCCATTGGCTTTTTTGCTGCGATTGGCATTGGCATGAATGCTGATAAATAATTTCGCATGATTTTCATTGGCGATTTGCGTGCGCCGCCGCAGTTCGATAAACCGATCATCCTTACGGGTATAAATAACCTTTACACCGGGCATTTTTTGCTTTATCAATTTGCCAAGTTTAAGCGAAATTGGCAGCACAACATCTTTTTCCTTTAAACCGCCGGCACCAATGGCCCCGGGGTCTTTACCGCCGTGCCCGGGGTCGATGACAATCGTATCAATAAGCCAGCGTTTGCGCTCCTTCTCTAACTGTTTTTGAATGTCGTCATCGAGCGGAATGTCGAGATCTTCCTCAGACGCTTCGGCGATGTCCGCTTCAGCGATTTCTTCTTTATAGCGCAAAGTAACAACAACTTCATTGGATGATTCATCCTGAAAAATCTCTTTGGAAATCGGCTCGCTTTTTAAATGGAATGCAACCGAAAGCAACTGGTCGAATTGGTGCAGTTTAACTTCCCGAACCGGCCCTTTCGCCGCTGTTTTGTTTAACTGGGCGACATCCGCATTTGCGCCATAGAGGTCTACGTGTAACCAATTGTAACGCATATCGATACTCATCTCGCCTTTTTTATAGCGGCGAGAAGTGCGAATGCGAATAACCACCCCGTTTTTTTTGACATCTATATCAATGCCGGCAACATTATATTTTTCTTTAAGATAGCGCAACACCTGCCCGGTTGAATCATAATCCCAGGAAATATTCGTGTAGCGATTTACCAATGGAAAAAGGTAGGGTAGGGGAGCCAAAATTTGGCTGTTTTCCCATATTGTAGAAAGCGGCATGTGCAGCGTTTTATTATCAATAATCACAAATGGATTTTCTGCACTTAATACCATTTTGTTTTGCGGGAAATAGATTACAATCTTTTGTTTTTCCGCATTAAAATACGTGTTGTAATTAAAAGCTTCTGCCAGTTCCTGCGTGCTGACAAACGCTGTTTCGTACCGCCAGGTAATTGGAATTGAAATACCGGAAGCACTGCCGGAACGATAAACGGTTAAGGAATTTTTATCGGAAGGAAAAAAACGGGGGAGCGCTTTGGCAAGTGCTTCTTGAATATCCAATAATAGATAACCGGCAGCAGGAATACTTTTGAGAAATTGACGTCGTTTCATATTTAATAAACCAGGCTCACTGTTGGAAGTGAAACAAAAAAGTAATATAATCGCGCGGTTTTTTCAAGCGTAAATTAAATCGTGTAAAAAGAAAGCCCGCATCATGTTCGATGCGGGCCAAAAGAGGTCGTAAATTTTTAGATTAGATATCGTTTTCGACGCTAATCAACATAAGTTTAGCATTATTCATTGCTTGCGTAAATAATATGTTGAATTTGTTTTTTCACTGCCGGATCGGTTTCAAATTCTACTTGTCGCTTAACATACGCCATTGCGAGGTTGCTTCTCATTTTCGTAAGGGTTGTAAGAGCAAGTTGGCGGACTCTTGAGTTGTTATGAGTGCGGAAAATGTGCCAGACTTCCAGGAGGGCGCCTTTGACATCTACATTTTCGTTATCCCCATGTTCAATAACCAATTGCATGGAGGACATTTGAATCCCGGCGTTTTCGGATTGTAATCCTTTAACCAGGTTTTTACTAAATGCTTTCCAGTTGACGGCGTTTTCTGCGAAAGCGGATTGGGTTAAAAATACGGCTAAAAATAAGCCAAGTAACGTGGCGGTAATCTTTTTTGAAGTGCTTCTCATGGCAAATCTCCTTCATAAATGAGACAGGTTACGTGTTTTTAGCGGGCAGGATGAGCTCTACCCATAACCCATTGTTTTATGGTGATTTAATTCGCGCGAATGTGACAGGTAGATACGGCGGCGAATTTTAAAAGGTTGCAAAAAAATTTGGAGAAGTTTTAGATTTGTAAGTTGGTTTACAGTTTAAATCTCACTTCGCCTTGTTGGATTGCTGCTGTTTGATTATTTTCTTTATCACAGGTTGCACGGATTAACACTGACAATTTTAATCTGTGTAACCTGGGCAACCTGTGGTTAAAGAACTATTGCTCAGCTTAAATTGGAAGATATATTATGAACACCAAAGATTTTCGTAAATATGCCCACGAGTTGGTAGATTGGATGGCCGATTTTATGGAAACCGTTGAACAATACTCGGTACGGTCGCAGGTAAAACCGCAAGATATTATCCGGCAGCTGCCGCAACAGCCGCCGGAAGATGGTGAAGCATTCGAATCCATTATGGCCGATTTTAACCGGATCATTATGCCGGGAATGACCCATTGGCAACATCCCTCGTTTCACGCCTATTTTCCCGGCAACGCCAGCCCGCCGTCGATTTTGGCGGAAATGCTGACCGCGACCCTGGGTGCGCAATGTATGATTTGGCAAACATCACCCTCGGCAGCGGAGCTGGAAGAGCGTATGATGGAATGGCTGCGCGATATGCTGGGGCTGCCGAAAAATTTCATAGGCGTTATCCAGGATACCGCTTCTACTGCTACACTGACGGCGATTTTAACGGCCCGGGAAAAATTGTCAAATTATCGCATTAATGAAAATGGTTTTAATGGATCGCCGCGCTTCATCGTCTATTGTTCGGAGCAGACGCATTCTTCGATAGAAAAAGGCGTAAAGATTGCAGGATTAGGTAAACGGAATCTGCGCAAAATTGCTGTCGATAAAGAATTCGCAATGAAACCAGCAGCATTAGAAGCCGCAGTTTTAGAGGATATTGAAAATGGTTTTCGCCCGCTATGCGCTATTGCAACCCTGGGGACCACAAGCTCAACGGCGGTGGATCCCTTAAAACCGATTAGCGAGATTTGCAAAAAATATAAAATTTGGCTACATGTCGATGCCGCTTTTTCCGGCACGGCGTTGCTGCTGCCGGAATATCGCTGGATGATCGAAGGAATCGAAAATGCCGACACCTTTGTTTATAATCCCCACAAATGGATGTTTACCAATTTTGATTGCTCTGTCTATTTGGTAAAAGATAAAGAGGCATTGATCCGAACGTTCGAAATCCTCCCGGAATATTTAAAAACCAAAGAAGGCAGCCAGGTGAATGATTATCGCGATTGGGGAATTCCATTAGGGCGGCGATTTCGGGCATTAAAGTTATGGTTCGTTATTCGCACCTATGGCGTGAAAGGATTGCAAGAAAAAATTCGCACCCATATTAAACTCGCCCAATATTTTGAAGACAAAATTCGCGAAACCGGCCAATTTGAAATTCTTGCACCGACACAGTTTAATACTGTTTGCTTTCGCTATAAGCCGAGGCATATCAATACTTTAGGAAAAATAAACCAGCTAAATGCGGCTTTGTTAGAAAATCTAAATGATTCCGGCAAAATCTATCTCACTCAAACAAAACTGAATGAGAAATACACCATCCGAATTGTAATCGGCCAAACCTACGTGGAAAAGCGGCATGTGGATAACGCGTTGGAGTTGATTATTACTGAAGCAGACAAGTTAAAATGAATGAAGTAAAGAGATAGAATTCCCCCTTTGAAGGGGGATTAAGGGGGATGTCAAACACCGTTTCCCAAATCCCGAGATCAGATTTCTTTGCTTTAAAACACTTTGTGACATCCCCCTGGTCCCCTTCAAAGGGGAATGCATTACTACTTCAAATTTTGAAGTAAATATTTGGTTTTGTGAAGAAGGAAAATTTGTTTACTAAAACAAATATCTGGTAAGGGCCATAATTGAAAAACAAGCACCAAGTTATATACGACATCAACGACATGCCGCCGCTAAGAGAGGCTGTTCCGTTAGGCATTCAACACCTGGTAGCGATGTTTCTCGGCAACATTACCCCACCGTTAATTATTGCCGGAACATTGGGATTGGCAAGTGGCCAAACGGTGTTCCTGGTGCAAATGGCTTTAATTTTAGCAGGCTTTGCAACTATTGTGCAGGCATATCCAATCGGGCCAGTCGGAGCAAAAATTCCCATGATCATGGGAACGAGTTTCGCGTTTTTAGGGGGTATTATTTCCATCGCTAATCAATATAATTTAGCCGCGGTATTTGGAGCTTGCCTGGCGGCAGCGGGAGTGGAGGTGCTGTTAGGATTTTCTATCAAAAAGCTGCGGCGATTTTTTCCACCTTTGGTATCTGGCATCGTGGTAATGCTAATCGGTTTAACCCTCATTCCCGTGGGAATGGATTACGCTGCCGGTGGTGTAGGAGCAACGGATTATGGCTCATTTTCCAACCTGGGGATTGCCGGCGCAGTGGGTTTCGTAACATTGATTCTTAACCAATTCTCTAAAAAGTTTCTAAGTTATGCCAGTATGTTAATTGGTGCTGTATTTGGTTATGTGCTGGCAATGTTTTTAGGAAAAGTAGACTTTGCTTCGGTCGCTGATGCCGCCTGGTTAACCGCTCCCAAACCGCTTCAATTTGGCATAGAGTTTCACATTGGGCCGATTATAGCGATGGCGTTTATATACGTCATTAGTGCAGTGGAAACAATTGGCGATATTTCCGGTACCGTTGCTGCAACCGGTCGCGAGCCGACTACCAAAGAACTGCGCGGCGGCTTAATTGCCGATGGCGTTATGAGCGGCCTGGGTGCATTGATAAATGCCTTTCCCAATACCTCGTATTCGCAGAATGTGGGATTGGTAAATTTTACCGGTGTGGCCAGCCGCCATGTTGCTGCAATCGGCGGGTTTTTCCTGGTCGGGCTGGGCATTATTCCAAAAGTAGGAGCAGTTGTTGCGACCATTCCACCGGCAGTAATTGGCGGTGGTGGGCTAATTATGTTTGCAATGATTTTTGCCAGCGGCATCTCCATTATTCATCGCAGCGTAACACTTAGCCGTAGAAATATGGTTATTTTAGCGGTTTCTATTGGCCTGGGCGTGGCAGTGGAACTGCGCCCGGATGCCCTGCAATTCTTTCCGCAAGCGCTGCAAATCTTCTTTAGCTCCGGGTTGATTAGCGGGGGAATAATGGCGTTAGTATTGAACCTGGTTTTCCCTAAAGAATGAGTTAATTGAATAAGGTATTTATCAAGTATCCAGTATCCAGCATTGGCAAATATCGAAATTTTACACGCTCACTTAAGAAGAAAGTTTATTTCCCAATCTTTCCCAACCAGCGATCCACTACAAATGGGCCGAAGGGAAATATGGCTCCAATCATTCCTGTCGCGGCTAATGTTTTTGTGATGGGTATTCTTTTAATGCCAGTAAACAACATATAAATCAAAACCATAAATAATATTCCATGGATTGGCCCAACAATTGATACTGCTATTGGCAAATCGGCGAAATACTTTAGCGGCATTGCAACCCCGAAAAGAACAATCGTCGAAATTGCCTCAATAATGCCTACGGTGCGTAAATTCTTCAGATATTTTCGATCGATGGTTTTTGACAACTGTACTCCTTTCATTAATATTGCTACAAAAACAGGTAATAATGAAGCAAAATAGTTTATGGTAAGCAATTCCATTTTTACCTGATTTTATTTGAATCTCTCCTAAAGTGAGGTTGCCACCTCATACCTCTTGACTTTTTCAATCGCTTTTGATAACATCTAACAGATTTATACAAATTAATGATAGTTGAGATAACAACTAAAAATCCGTTAAAAATTTATAGAATCTTTATTGTCAGCAATGGGGGGATCGCAGACCAGCATTGTTTTAACAGTTTCAATTTGTCTAAATCGGATTTGAGGGCCAATACTAATTGCAACGAGGGGTAAAAAATTCTTATGGATATAGAAAACCTTTCCCATAATGATTTCATCAAAGATCTTGCGCAGACTTGTGGCGATAATCGTGCCTGGAGTGAATTTATAAATCGTTATCAAAAAATCATTTGTGGTACAATTGCCAAAAGAGTCGCCGGGACAAAGTATTACCAGGAGATACAATCCATTGCTAATGATGTTTACCTTATCCTGCTAAATAACAATTGCCGGGCGTTAAAGAATTTTAAAGGCCAGTACGAAAATGCAATCTTCAAATACCTTAGCATGATTGCCTCCCATGCGGCAATTCGTTATATGAAAGGTAAGACGGTCGAAACCTTTACGGATGATATGGGAGAAGTTCTTAGAGGGCTAGGAATAACAACGGATGATCCCTGGGAATTTATTGAGCTGAAAGAAGAAGTGGAAGATTGCCTTGAGAAAATTGCTAAATCAAGCCGCCATCCGGAAAGGGACAAACTTATTTTCAGGGTGCGTTTCTACGATGATTTAACGCCGGAAGATATTGCCGATTTTATAAAAAAATCTCACAAAGAATTGGCAACCAAAAGAATTTGGGGAATTTTGGGAGACATGCGCAAGGATATGCAAAAATGCCTGGAAGAAAAATTTAAGAAATAGAAAAAGCAAGCGTTTCAATGTCCCTAATATCTTGTTTATTTGTAGTTTAGACGCTAGGGTTTTAGATCGCGAAAAATTTTACAAAATTTATTTTATTTCGAGAATTTAAAGGGAGAAGCTGCTCTATCATTATAGTTGTAACTGAATAAGTTGTAATGAACAGGGGTGTGTATAGAGCGACTACAATAGTGCTTCGTTTGTCTTTCTTTAAAGATACCGCTGATTGAGAAGTGCCTGATGCTTCTTCCCTAGGGGTAAATATCGCGGCTAACAATTCCATTGATTCATAAGTTGAGGGGCTGAAGATTTTCGGGGAACATAAACCGGAATTATACATACCCTTTAGAACAAGTAGAAACGAGAACGCTTATTATGCATCGCTTTCTGCGCACCCACATTGATATGAATGTAAAAATGAAAACGAGATAAAGGATATTAAAAAATGGAACAATCCATAAACCAGCTAAACAACCAGGATGGCGATAATTGTATCGCCTTCGATTTGCTTTTTCGCTATATTGAGCACGAAGCAACACCTCTTGAAATTAAAACCGTAGAAAAACACCTCAACACCTGCGATATTTGCCGGGAAACCGTCGCGCAAATGATTCGCCTGGAAAAAAATCCCATTACCGATGAGGAAATGAAGCAGGCGGTGTCGCTTTTAAAGATGTCGCCGGAGGAGCAGGTGGCGAAGATTATGAAATTTGTAGCAGATGACAAATCCCGGGATGAAGGAGAAACTCAAACCTACCCTAAGCCAATCCCTATACCGAATGGGGAGAAAACGGAAGATACGACCCACGAACAAAACGGAAAAACAATTTGGAAAAGATACTGGCCTGCCGCTGCTGTATTACTTCTGGTAGCGATCTGGTTCGGGAGTCAGCCATTATTGACAAATATGGAAATAGAGCGTGATTATAAATCCGCATGGGCAAGTTTGCAGGACAGTCTGACATATAATATTTTTGCAGATGCACAATTCTCAACCGACTATCAATTCAGAACCACCGATAAAATGATGAGTATGGACACAATTCCTGAGTTAACCTTCCTGGATCGCGCAGAAATCCATTTGCAAAATGTCCTCAAAAATGATCCCGAACACCCGGAAGCCCGGCAAAAATTAGCTGAAATTTATATAGAAGAGAAAAATTTTGCTAAAGCAGACTCTTTACTAAAAGAAATACAAAAAACTGCTGGGAATTCAGCAGAAGTGTTAAACAATTACGGAGTATTTTATTTTAAACAACAAAAATGGCAAAAAGCGGCTGAGTACTTTCAGCAAGCTATTGATACAACCCCTGATTTTATTAAAGCAATTTATAGCCTGGGATTGGCTAAAATAGAATTGGGAGAAAAAGAAGAAGCGGTTTCCGCTTTCACCCGCTATATAGAAGTAGAGGCGGATGAAGGGCGGAGGTCGGCTGCACAAAGGCTAATTCAAGAAATTAACCAATCCGGGGAGGATGTACCTTAGCTCCCCAAAACGAGAGAGGGGAAAGTATGGTTAGTTTGATCAGTATTATTCTGAACTGGATCAGGGGGGAACGAACTATTAAGGTGCGCCGGCTACCGCCGAGAAAAGTATTGCGAGCCCATCAGTTAGGTCTCTCAATCGGGCTGTTGTTGGCGCTATTGATCATTGTTTTCAGTATATTATTTGAAGATTTGTGCGTGTTATTCCATGAAAATCCATGTATGATCTTCCACGATTCGGGTGAGATATTCAATACTCAAGTAGATTTGACGAGCTTGTCATGGATTATTCCGGCGCTGTTTGTTCTGATAATGGCCTTGGCGAGCAGTTGGGCGGGTGGATTTCTTGTTATCATTGTCACCTTATTCGCTATCTTTGGAACCATTTCCGGAAGTATCGATACTGCCTGGGAGTTTTGGCTTATAATGACAAAGTGGTACACTGTTGGGTACCTTTTTGGAGCAATTTTTTCTATCCTTTATAATGATCTTGTTTTTCTCCATTTGATTTTTATCCGGCGAGACCTTGTTAAGATCGCCTTTGCTTATGATCCGGCAAAGAAAATAAACATCCTCAAATCTCCCATCGAAAAGGAAGAATTTGCACTCTTACAGGAATTAAAACCAATATTATACTATACCTGCAATATAGCGAAGGGGGTAGAAGTTGATACCAACGCCGATAAAATCATTTCCTTTATTAAGGAAGCGTTTAATGAAATGAATAAATCTGATAAACAAAAATTGAAAGAATTGATTACCGGGAATCCAGATATTCCAGATGATGATTTTTCCAATAATGCATTATCGGATTTAGAACGTAAACTAAAGGGTTTAAACGGCAACGGAGCACAAGAAAACGCAATTGATACTGTCGAGAGAGGAGAACTTCTATTAGAAAGATACCTGAAATTAAAAGAAAATAAACTTTATAACTACCGGATTTTAAATCCACCACTATATCCC
>CAXHHS010000231.1:0-8928 GCA_964015645.1 uncultured bacterium | reverse complement strand
CATCCGGCCCTGTCTGCCCTATTCCTACTAGCGAATATCCACAAGTGATGCTAGCACACGGCGGTGGCGGCAAACTGATGCACCAGTTGATCCAAAAAATGTTTTTATCCGCCTTCGAAAACCCGCAATTGGCAATTCAGCATGATGGCGCGGTATTTTCAACCAAAGACGGGAAGATGGCGTTTAGCACCGACTCTTACGTTATCCACCCGCTCTTTTTCCCGGGCGGCGATATCGGTTCGCTGGCAGTTCACGGCACGGTAAACGATTTGGCAATGTGCGGTGCGCGACCGCAGTATCTCAGCGCCGGATTTATTTTGGAAGAAGGATTGCCGATGGAAACACTCTGGCAGATCGTTCAGTCGATGCAAAAAGCGGCCCGACATGCCGGCGTACAAATCGTTACCGGTGACACTAAAGTAGTAGACAAGGGCAAAGGCGACGGCATTTTTATCAATACCGCCGGGGTAGGAATTATTGAACATGATCTTCAAATTGACCCCACGCAAGTGCAAGCAGGTGATGTAATTTTGATCAGCGGCGATATCGGGCGGCATGGCATCGCGATTATGGCCGTTCGAGAAGGGTTAGAATTTGAAACAACGATTGAAAGCGACAGCGCCCCGGTTGCGGATGTGATTATGCAGCTTCTCGACGCCGGTATTCGCATTCACTGCCTGCGCGACTTAACCCGCGGCGGCCTGGCCAGTGCTTTAATTGAAATAGCCGAAAGCAGCCAGCTTCAATTGCATATTGAAGAAACCGTTGTTCCGGTTCGCCAGGACGTTCGGGGCGCTTGTGAGATTTTAGGATTAGACCCGCTCTACGTCGCCAATGAAGGGCGCTTTATCGCCATTGTTGATGCGCGGAACGCTGAGAAAGCTTTATCGATTATGAAAGCGCATCCCACTGCTGCCGGTGCGGCAATTATCGGCGGCGTTAAAGATGAATCTCCCGGCATGGTTACGATGTTGGGGAAAATCGGCGTTCGGCGAATTTTAGATATGTTGAGCGGTGAACAGTTGCCACGAATTTGCTAACCTTTAGCGAACAAAGTTCGTTTTTAATCATGCCACATTTCTTCTAAAACACCATACCTGTCTTAATGTCTAAGTATATTGTTTTTCTGTATTTACGCCTGGAATAGCGTTTGTTCTATCACCATTTGTGGCATCCTTCTCACCAACCTTAACTTGAAAGAACTTAAGTCAAGTTTCTATTTTACAGTTAGTTACCGCTTAATGTAAAGTTTGGTAAGCTTTTTGTTCTATTCCGGGTAATGAGATAAAAGAGGAGAAATTATCATGAAATTTAAAAAGATATTAGTACCAGTTGATTTTAGCCCCGACTCTAAAAAAGCTCTGGAATATGCGCAGTTATGGGGAGGCGAATTTGGCGCGGATATTACATTATTGCATGTGAATACCTTATTTCATAAACATTTTAACAAGGAAGCGTTTGCGGAAGAATATCGCAAAATTGTAGCGGAACAAGAGCAGCATATTCAAAAATGGATGCAGGAACACGCCCATCTTATGCTGCAAGGATCGCTTAATGTTGAATTGACGCAAGGTGCTTCAGCCGCCAATGAAATATTAAAGTTCATTTCGACTCACCATTTCGATCTCGTCTTTATGGGGACGCACGGCCGTACCGGAGCTAAGCATTTACTGTTAGGGAGTGTCGCGGAAAAAGTCTCTCGTTTATCACCGGTTCCGGTAATAACAACGCATCGCGAAATGGAAAAACTTGATATTCAAAAGATTCTCGTTCCGATTGACCTATCCGATAATGACAAACTGTTAGTTCGCCAGACCATCGAGATTGCCAAAGTATTTGATGCTCAAATACACTTGTTACATGTGATTGAGCATCCCAGCATCGATTCTTTCCAGTGGATCACCGAAGATGTGAAACACTATTTTGAGATTGATGATGAGAAGGTAAAACAACTGGTAGAATTCATGAAAACTTATGTAGATGACCCCACAGAAGTTGACATTCGATATGAGGTTGTTCAAACCGGGCGCGCGTACCAGGAAATCGTTCACTATGCAAAAGAAAATCATATCGATCTCATCACCATGGTAACACGCGGCTTCAGCAAGTTTGAATATTTCTGGACGTTTGGCAGCACAACGGAAAGAGTCGTTTGCTTAGCCCCTTGTCCCGTTTTGGCCGTTAGACAAAATGCGCTACAAGAAAAATCTTCAGAAATATTCGAAAACAACGAAATCAATTGAAATATTAATATTTAGTAATCATAGGAGCTAAATTATGGAATCTGTGCAGCAAGCTGTTAAACCGAAACGAACGTATAAAACCTTTACCTATCAAACACAACTTCAATGGGTTGGCGATAAGGCAGGGATTCTTCAATCCGGGGAAAAACCGAATTTTCGCATTGCCAGCCCCCCGGAATTTAAAGGGGAAGCCGGTGTGTGGACGCCGGAAGATTTATATGTCGCGGCGATTGATAGTTGTGTTCTGATGACATTCTCCACATTTGCCAGGCATAATAACCTGTCGATTTTATCTTATACAAGTGACGCAGAAGGGTTTCTGGAATTTGTAGATGGCAATTACCGGTTTACAAAAGTTATTCTACGGCCCAAAATCGCTTTAAAACATGCTGATGAAATTGAGTTAGCGAAAAAAACGCTTCACGATGCTCATCAGAAGTGTTTGATTTCGAATTCAATATGCACGAAAGTGATTATTGAACCGGTCATTAAAAATTCTAATGGACAATAAAAATGGAAACGATTACCCTTGACTCTTTAAAACCCGGTGATAAAGCTATTATCCGAGGTTTTAATGGAATCGGCGTAGAAGGAAGCCATTTAATGGAATTGGGGCTTTTGGTCGGAACGCCGGTCAAGCTCATCAAATTTGCCCCGCTTGGCGATCCGTTGGAAATATGCTTTCGAGGATATCACTTATCGTTTCGCTGCTCGGTAGCAAAATCAATTTTTGTGGAAAAAATCAATGGTTAATCACCTTCGCTTCTAAATCCAATATGTTCGAATGGGTTTACTACACTAGAAGCAATATTCATAAGATGCGCCGCGATGCGTTTTAAATAGCGGGCATACAGCGTGCGGGAAGCGGCGTCTCGCGGGCTGAGCGCCAGGTTTTCTTCTTTGATAAACGCGGTGACAATCTCATCACATCGTTTTAAAACCCAGTATTGGTTGTTAATCAATTGAGCTGCCGCTGTTTTATCGGATTCTCTTAAGGCCGTAATCAATTTTTCAAATATATCCGTTACTGCCTGTTCAATTTTTTGGAAATCTTCTTCAAAATCGCCGCCTTTTAGTTTGCGGGGATGTGCCAGCGCTAAATCGGTAATATTTTTGGTATAGTCGCCAATTCGCTCAATATCAATTACGATACTGGTCAATACCAGGCCGGGAATGATGTTCATTCCACCGGTAATTGCCAGGTATTTAAGCACTTTGCGGCGTACGTCACAGATGTATTTGTTAACGACCTGATCTTTTTCATAAACATTTATTTGCAGTTCGCCATCATCACTTTCCCGCAAAGATTTAACGGACTCCCGGAACATTTCCAGGGTTTGCGTCAGCATCTCGTAAGAATCATTGATGGCTTGTGTCAGGGAATTATCCTGTTTCCAAAGCTGGTATAATTCTTTGAACATAATGCTTTACCCCATTAAAATGATGAATGTTAGCGGCAATAAAAAGAAAATGATTCCGATATATAAAACCGGAACAATTTTATTCTTGATCGCCAGGTTTGCTAATGATTCCGCTAAGAATATTGGAACGCCCTTCACCGGCCAAACGAAAATAATCCCTAAAATGTTGAACAAAAGGTGAGCAAAAGCCGCGGTTACCGCAGTCACGTTATTGGTAACCAAAGAAGCCAGCAGCGCTGTAATTGTAGTGCCGATATTCGCGCCTAATGTAAACGGAAAAATTTGCCGAAGTGTTAAGATACCGGCGCCTGCCAGCGGAACAGCTAATGATGTTGTTATGGAACTGCTTTGTACCATAACTGTCACAATTAGCCCTACAATTAAAGCCCGAAGGGTGTTTTTAAAAAGCGTCTCATTAAAAAAGGACTCTACTTTTCCAATTACCAATGCTTTTAATACTTTCACAATATACCGCAAAGAGGTGAATAAAAAGACCAGGGCAATCATTAACATGATTGCGCCGGAACCCCGGGAAATCGCTTCAATAATTTCTACGGCTGGTTTTGTTGCGGCTTTTAAGGGATTCGCAAATGTTAATCCGCCCAAATCCTGAAAACCATTCCCTAAAAACGTTGCGCCAATTTCCAATAAATTCGTGGTAAGCTGCAAAGGAAACAAAATGAGGATGGCGATCAGGTTAAAAAAATCGTGAACGGTAGAGGCCGCAAAGGCTTTTTTGAATTCGCCGGAACGGGAAATGTGCGCTACCGAGACCAGGGTGTTGGTAACACTGGTTCCCATATTTGCACCCATAATAATATAAATCGCTCCTTGAAGTTCAATTGCCTGGCTGG
Source organism: uncultured bacterium (assembly GCA_964015645.1). Taxonomy (GTDB): domain Bacteria; phylum Calditrichota; class Calditrichia; order RBG-13-44-9; family J075; genus CAXHHS01. The sequence continues at coordinate 4,410 of CAXHHS010000231.1, read as the reverse complement.
CGACCAACGCTACCGTCATTGAAGTGGTTGTCGAGGAGCTTTGTAATAGGCTGGTCGCCAAAATGCCGATGAGCAATCCGACAAAGGGATTAGCAGTGGTCATTAATAATTGTTCGGCAAACCCCTTACCAAAAAACTTGAACGAGGCGCTCATTAGCGAAATGCTGATAAAAAATAAATAGAGCAGCCCTAACAAGAGAATAAGCCGAAAAACCGGGTGATCTTTAATTTTCATAGTTGAAACAACCAGGGCTGCGTGTTAGGATAGATCGGATTTAAGCATGGGATTTACCGGCAAAATAACCGTGAAGGTACTGCCTTTCCCTAATTGGCTCTCTACTCTAATTTCTCCCCGGTGCTCTTGAATAATTTGGTGAGAGATAGATAATCCTAAGCCGGTGCCGGCATCTTTTCCTTTAGTGGTAAAACCGGTTTCGAAAATTTTTGGAATATTTTCTTCCGCAATGCCTTCACCGGTATCTTTAAATGCGATGTAGACGTGTTCATTTTTTCGATAAGTTGTAATTAAAATTTCTCCCGAACCTTTGATGGCCTCAACCGCATCAACCAAAATATTGTGGAACACCTGGTTAATTTGCCCGGGACGGCAAACAACTAAGGGCAGGTCTCCAAACAGCTTTTTCACTTTGATACGATCTTTTAATTCCGGTTGCAGCAGCGTCAAGGTATCTTCCAGACCTTCATTCAGGTTTGCCGCTTTTAATTTCGCTTCATCCAGGCGTACAAAATGGCGCAGCGTACGAATAATTTTGTTAATGCGTTCGCTTCCTTCCTCAATTACCTGTTGTGTATCTTCAATCATTTGAAAAATCGCTTTTAATCCCCGGTCTTCGATGGATTGTTGTTCCAATACATCGGAAAGGATCGATTTTAACTTGTTTACAGCGCGGTTATTGGTATGGTTCAAACTTTTAATTGCTCCCAATGGGGTGTTAATTTCGTGCGTAATGCTTGTCGCCAGCCGAACCAAATCCGCCATCTTTTCCGTTTGCGCAAGTTTGGCCTGGGTGCTTTTCAAATCTTCGTGAGCTTTCTGGAGATTTTGGATGATCTTTTTCATTTCCGTGATGTCATGGACAATTGAGACCACGTATAAAAAGTTACCATTTTCATCCTTTATAACCGAATCAGTCGTCGTAAACCAGCGCCAATTTCCGGCTTTATTTTTGACTCGAAATCCGGTATTTTGTTGATCTTCATTTGTTTTTATAATTTTCTTATAAACTTCCGATACTCTTGAACGATCCTCCGGGTGAATCAGCGTTTTAAACGGTTTACCAATATAATTCGCCACATTATGGCCGGTAATTTCCGCAAAGTTCGGTGAAATATAGATAAACTTTCCCGTTTTGTCGATAGAAACAATAATATCATTAGAATTTTCTAAAAGGGTGCGAAATCGCTGCTCGCTGTCCCGCAGGGCTTTTTCCACCTGGCGAAAACGGGTAATATCAACAAAAACATATATTTTACCTGCGTTATCATTATGTTTTTGGGCAAGCGGCCAAAGCGAAGCAAACACCATACGGGGTTGGGGTTTAATTAATTCAAATCCACTCTTATAAATATGGTTGGGATCAAACCCGCCGCTAAACATTTCCCGAAAGTTTAATGATTTTTCCTGAAGACATTTCCGCAACCCTGGAAAATCAACGAAACAATCTTTGATTTTGTTGAAGAAATTTTCCATCGATGCCCCAATCAAATTTTCCGAAGAAATACCAAAGAAATCCTGAACCCGCGGACTAACGAAAGCCACTCTATTTTCCTCGTTAAACATGACCATTACATTTGGTGAAGTGTTCACTAATGCCTGCCATTGGGCATCGCGTTGCGACAATAGCTGAACCTGTTTCTCTAATGCCTCTATTTTTTTGCGAAGTCTTTCATTGTCGGAAAGAACCATTTTGCTGTCTTTGACGGGTGTAATTTGAGAATTCATAATTTTCTCTCCACTTTATCAATAATAATAATGCAAATGAAACACCAGTAAAAACATGATAAAAATCATCCTTAAACCTGACGGATGTAAGGGATTATTGCTCGCCACTGTTTTAATTTTTAACAAGCTGTAAATGAAAATAGCAAAGGGTATAAATGATGGATGTTAAACTTGAAAACCTGATCGAGAAGATTAAAAAAGAAGGTGTTGAAGAAGCACAGCAGTCTGCGGAGGAAATTATCCGGAAAGCGAGGGAAGAGGCCGCTGCCATCATCACTCACGCCAAAGCGGAAGCGGAAAAAACTCGGGCAGAAGCCGAGCAGCGTGCGGCTCAATTTCAAAAAAACGGCGAATTGGCACTGCAACAAGCTGCCCGCGATGTGGAACTGCTGCTAAAGGAAAATATCACCAAATTATTCGATCGCATTCTCAAAAAGAAAGTTGCCGATAGCCTGTCGCCTAAGTTCCTCAATGAACTGATTTTGAAAATCGTAGCGCAGTGGCCAGAAAACAAACAAGCAAACATTCTCCTCAATGGCGAGGATAAGGAAAAGCTTCAAAAATTACTGTTTTCCAACCTGGAAGATGAATTGAAAGATTCGATTACTCTCAAGGTGAGCAATAGCGTTTCGCAAGGATTTCGCATCGGTTTAAACGGGGAAAGCGCCTATTACGATTTTAGCGATGAGAGCATTACCGAAGCCCTGAAATTGTTTTTAAACCCGGTATTAAAAGAGCTAATGGATCAAAAAGATGGATAAGTACTATTATTTTGTAGCGCAGTTGCCGGTGTTGTTTTTTGATAAGGAAAGCGACCTGGCGCTGGAAACCTTTTTGCAAGAAGCGCAGAAATGGCTTGGCGCCGGTGATTTTCGCATATTATCCGCTTCCGTTCTCAATAACATTTCCGGCGGTGAAAATGCCCCGGAAGTATTAAAAACATACAGTGCATTTGAGGAAGCTCTACAACACGATATCGCCCGCTGGCGGCAGGCGCATAGAGCGAGCCAGGAGTACAAACCGCTGAGCTTTCCGCTTTCAATTATCAAAGAAGGCAATCCCCTGGAAGTAGAAAAAAAGCTGCTGGCCTTGCGCTGGCATTTTCTGAATGATCTCGAAACCGGGCACCACTTCGATGTGGAGTTTCTGATCCTCTATTTCATAAAGCTGCAAATACTGCACAGGCTGGCGAAATTCAACAAAGAAAAAGGGTTGCGAGTTTTTCAATCCCTTTGTGACGTGACATGAAAAAGGATAAAGGGTAAAGGATTAAGGAAAAATGAAGGCTTCTAATAAAACAAACTCTACGAACGCCCATCCGGCAACAATTGTCGGCATAAACGGTAACATGGTATCCGTGGCGATAAACGGGCGAATTATGCAAAACGAAGTGGGTTACATCTTGCACGGGGAGGAAAGACTGAAATCGGAAGTGATTCGCATTAGCGATAGCGTTGCGTTTATGCAGGTATTCGAAAGCACCAAAGGGTTAAAGGTCGGAGATACGGTCGAATTTTCCGGTGCGCTGTTATCGGTGCAACTGGGGCCGGGGTTGCTGGGGCAGATATTCGACGGCTTGCAAAACCCGCTGCCGGAATTGGCGGAAGAATTTGGCTTTTTCCTCCAACGGGGCGCAGAACGAGAGGCGCTGGAAGCCGAAAAGCAGTGGCAATTTACGCCAACAGTACAAAAAGGCGATATCGTTTCCAAAGGCATGGTATTAGGGCAAGTTCCGGAGGGCATTTTTAAACACCCGATCATGGTACCCTTTTACTTCTCCGGCGAATATACTGTTGAAAAGATCGCCGAAGCAGGAAATTATAAAATCCACGATACCATTGCCCGCCTCAAAGATGAACGCGGAAAAATAATCGATTTGCCAATGTTTTTTAATTGGCCGGTAAAAATCCCCATAGAAGCCTACCGGGAGAAGTGGGTGCCAACCGCAGTTCTCGATACCAAAGTGCGCATTATCGATACCTTTTTCCCGGTTGCCAAAGGCGGCACATTTTGTATTCCCGGTCCTTTTGGCGCGGGAAAAACAGTCTTGCAGCAAATTATCAGCCGTTACGCCGAGGTAGATGTGGTGATTGTAGCTGCCTGCGGCGAGCGCGCCGGAGAAGTGGTGGATACATTGCGAGAATTCCCGGAACTAACCGATCCGCGCACGGGTCGCTCGTTGATGGAACGCACTATCATTATCGTAAATACCAGCTCCATGCCGGTGGCAGCGCGGGAGGCGTCGGTATATACCGCTGCGACAATAGGAGAATATTACCGGCAAATGGGATTAGATGTATTGCTGCTGGCAGACTCCACCTCGCGCTGGGCGCAGGCAATGCGGGAAGTGTCCGGCAGATTGGAAGAAATTCCGGGAGAAGAAGCCTTTCCCGCTTACTTGGAATCGCGCATCGCGGAATTCTACGAACGTGCCGGTTTGGTCGAGT
>CAXHHS010000230.1:0-8957 GCA_964015645.1 uncultured bacterium | reverse complement strand
GCAAGATATTGAAAAAGTCTTCGGGAAATTTTCTCCCGAATTTCCCTTCGAATATTCTTTTCTAGACCAGGAATTCGATGAGATGTATCGCTCCGAAATACGGATGGAAGAGATTTTCTCTTATTTCACCATACTGGCGATTATGATTTCCTGCCTGGGATTGCTGGCCTTAGCTGCTTTTGCCGCGGAACAAAGAACCAAGGAAATCGGCATTCGGAAAGTTTTAGGCGCTTCGATTTCCGGGCTTCTTTTTCTACTAACAAAAGATTTCACCAAATGGGTGCTCATCGCAAATATCATTGCCTGGCCGATGGCTTATTTGGCAATGAATCGCTGGCTGGAAAATTTTGCTTACCGGATCGAGATCGGTTTTGGAGTATTTATTACTGCTGCTGTGCTGGCATTGACCATTGCGCTAATGACAGTGATTTGGCAAGCGGTAAAAGCAGCTATTCGGAATCCGGTTGAGGCATTAAAGTATGAATAAATACTTAGTGATTTAATGATTGGGTAATTTGGCGATTTAGTGAATTTTTATAATCGCTAAATCACCGAGCCATTCAATAAGTGGATGTTTTTGTGGGAGATACAAGAAGGCTAAGATTCTATTTTTCTTAGCCTTATGGATATGATGGTTATATTTACTCAGCTACTTATATCATTTCGCTTACGCTATCTTTTAAGAAAGGAGTTGTCTTTTTATAATTACTTTTTTTCTGGCGCTCCAGAATAAAGTAACCCAAGAAGAATTCGCCCAGGAAGGTTTTCAAATAGCTTTTCCCGATCATCAGGTCGGTGTTATCAGGATCCGGGTGAATCATGTAATCGACAACATACTTTGCCGGGTTCAGGAAAAAGTAACCATCCCATTTGCGATAGTCGATGATCATACTGCGGGGGTGCTTGTAATTTCCCTCGCTGAAAGCTCTCAACACTTTATAAAAGAAATAACGCCTGGGATTTTCCTCATTCGGCTCGGCAATCCAGGGTTCGTCAAATTTGTTTTGCTGAACGGGAACATTGTAGCCCCAGGCATGATCCAGGCCCGGCTGCCCAAAAAACCCTTTTTTGAATTTCAGTGTTTTGCTAAGTTTGGTGATCGGGTTCAAATTCCATCCTTTAAAGTCATAGCCTACCGCTGTGCTAATTTCGGGAACAGCTCCTTCTTCCATAATACGATCCAAATCTTTTTTCTTCAACCGGGTTAATTCTTCAAACGAATAGTTATAATGGTTGCTCATTTAAAAATCCTCCTAATTACCTTGTTTAAACAGTTGCATAAATAATGAGCACGGTTATAGCAAAAAATTCTTACTATTTTACAGAAAAGTGTTTTCGATAAAGTTAGGAGGAGATTTAGAAAGCGAGCATCAATAAAAAAGCCGGAAAATTATTTCCGGCTTTTTTATTGATTTTGAGTTGATTTCTATAATGAAGAGAAAATCATTTCTCGCCCTTCAGCTCTTTCGATTTTTGAAAGGCTGTGTCGGCTTTTTCCGAGTCGCCTTTTTTACCATATAAGATTGCCAGGTATTCCCAATACGTTGCATCTTCCGGGAATTTTTGAGTGGCTGTTTCCAGGAAGGTAATCGCTTCTTCGGCATTGTCTTCCGTGCGGACATAGCAGCCAGCCAAAACAGTGTAAGTCAACTCATTATCCGGCTCCGCTTCCAGTGCTTTTTTGAAGAAGGGAATTGCTTCGGTATAATTTTGCTGATTATAATACCCAACGCCAATATTGTATGCCAAATCCGCGTTGTCCGGGTTTAGCTCAATTGCTTTTTCATAATACTCATTAGCCTTTTCCCAATTTTGGCGATTTGATTCCATTACGCCCAGCTTTTGATATAAATCGCTGTTTTCCGGGTTCATTTCCAAAGCTCTTTTAAACTGCATTTCGGCTTTGTCCAGGCTACCGGTCATAGAATATACTTCACCGGCAGCAATTGTTAACAACTCGTCACCGGGATTTTTTTCCAACCCTTTTTCCAATGCTTCTTCTGCTTTTGCGGTATCTCCTATCGAGATGTATGAAAGCGCTAACGGTTGATAAGGCTCATGCCGACTGGGATCAACCAGCGTAGCAACATTCAATTTTTCCAGTGCTTGTTGATAAAGCTCGTTTTTGGCCGCTTCATCTTCCGTATCACGGGCTTTATTGATTGTTTGAATGGCGCCGTTATAATTATCCGCAAATCTATTGCTTCTTTCCGCGTTAATGGCGGTTTCCGCCGTAACACTGGCGCCATTATAACTTACTTTTTGAGAGGGATTTAATTCCAGTGCTTTGGCGAATCCCCGGTTCATTTCTTCATAATTTTTTTTGTGGTCGCCGTTTAAATAGCCCCAGTAAAACCAGGCTTCGGCATTTTGGGGATATTTTTCAATAGCACTTTGAGCGGAAGCCAGTGCGTCATCATATAGTTCTTTTTGCATGTTGAGCACTGTACCTTCAATTTCCGGCGGGCGACAGGATGTTAGAACAAACAACCCTGTCAGCAACAATACAAGCGTTAGTGTCGCATAATTACGCATACCTTACTCCTTTAGTTTTTTATACTGTTAAATGTTTTTTGGATATTCTCAACATAGGGCGGGCGAAGGATGCCTCGTTCGGTGATGATACCGGAAATCAATTCCGGCGGGGTAACATCAAAAGCGGGATTCCAACAATCCGCATCCTGCACGGTGATATAACATTTGCCGAAAACATTACGGATTTCATCGTTGTTGCGATTTTCGATGGGGATATTTTTACCGGCGGATATACTTAAATCAAAAGTGGACAGCGGTGCCGCCACATAAAACGGGATTTGATGATATTTTGCCAGAACCGCAACGCCGTACGTCCCGATTTTATTCGCGGCGGAACCATCGGCAGAAACACGGTCCGAGCCCAAAACCACCAGGTCAACTTTTTTCTGCTGCATTAGCGCTGCGGCCATGTTATCGCAGATGAGATTTGCAGGAATGCCAGCTTCAATCAATTCGAACATCGTTAAGCGAGCGCCTTGCAAAACCGGGCGGGTCTCGTCGGCAAATACTTCAATATTTTTGCCGAGTTGATGCGCACGATAAATAACGCCAAACGCTGTGCCAATTCCCCCGGTTGCCAGCGCCCCGGTATTGCAGTGGGTTAAAATTCGAGCGTTTTCCGGGATAACCTCCTGGCCGAAATCCGCCATTAAATCGCAGCGCTGCCGGTCATCTTCGTGCAATTCAATCGCAAAATCCAGTAATTTTGATTTCAAATGATCGACATTGCCATTGGTAATATTTTGCAGACGATTTTTAATGTGTTCCATTGCCCAGAACAAATTTACAGCGGTTGGGCGAGCGGAAGCCAGGTAGTCGATATGGGTTTGAAGCTTTGCAAAGAAGGCATCCGGGGAGGCAAAGGAATCGTTGCGCATGCCCAGGTAAAGCCCATACGCCGCGGTAACACCAATTGCCGGCGCCCCGCGTACCCGCAGGTTGCGAATGGCTTCAAAAATCTCTTCAACCGTATTTAATTGAAGATATATTTTTTTTTCGGGAATCCGGGTTTGGTCGATCATTCTCAAATGATCTCTTTCCCAGCTAACGGCTTGAACCATAAAATTTGTGCCTCTTCCTCATTAAGCGCAAGAAGTTATTACTTTAGAGTAAATTTTTCAAGGCATTTATTCATTTTGTCTAGTACACGGTTGCCGAATAATCGTTTTCAACTTTTCCGGCGCCATGCGGCGTAAATCGCTGAGGTAAATTTCGTGATGTTTGTCGTGTGGTTTATAGCCGCTCTTATCAATAAATTGCAGATTGACTTTGCAGCTTTTATGCAAAGAGCATCGTAGATGTTAAATTATTGTAAGATTAATAACTTCATCGGAGCTAATCCTCGTGGAGAATTCATAAAATTGGGAAAAAAATTATGATTCAAATTGCCAAAGCTCACGCCGGTAAAAACCTTCAAGAAGTTCGTGTACTGTTTGAGGAGTATATTGCTTCATTGGGGATCAGTTTGGATTTTCAGGATTTTGATGAAGAATTTGCCACCCTTCCCGGGAATTATGCTCCTCCCGATGGATGCCTCTTAATCGCTTTATGGCAAGGAAAAGTAGCCGGATGCGTTGCGCTAAGAAGGCTCGAAGGCGAGATATGCGAAATGAAACGATTGTACACCCGGCCTCAATTCCGCGGTTTAAAAATCGGCAAAACCCTGGCCGAGGCGGTGATAAAACAGGCTCGCGAAATCGGCTATACGCGAATGCGTTTGGATACTTTTTGAACATCTTCCAAAGATAAATATAGGTTATTCAGCTACTTTAAATTTTCGCCGCATATCCTTACCGGATATTCCACCTTCTTTTTTGTAGCGAGTTCTTGATCTTTCAACAATTGCCATAAAACCCGGGTTTGTGCTTAATTTTGCAGTTTCCATATCCATATTCTCTACCGATATGAGAGCCGCTACCGGTTTGCCATTCATCGTAATAATTAGAGGTTCATCAGCTAAACTACGGATATATTCCACTAAAGGGGTCTCTGACTTGTTCACTTCAATTGTTTTCATATAAATGATTTTCTGCTTCCGGCGAGTATTCTATGTTGTAAGGCAAATTGAAACACCTTTATATGATCTAAGCCTCCATATATAAACCCTGCATTAAAAATCATAAACTATTACTACTTTTGCAAAATGTATTTGATAAGGTTGAGCCGGGTTATGGGCCACTTTTCCGCCGAAACAAACGCTGATGCGAGTTACAAGCTAAGAATCAATACCTTTTCAGCCATTGGGTATATGTAAGATTAACTTCAGTTCGTTTCAATCATATTTGGGCTATGTTATTAACTCCGAACCACTCGGTTGCCTTAGCTATCACTTCCTTACTTGGATTATGATAGAAAACCGCCAAATTCTCTTTTACACGTGTACAGCATACATAAAATATTTTCTGCGTCCGTTCAAGAATGCGTGGAAATGATTCCAGTTTTTTCTTAGTTTTGGATTTACCATCAATTAATAATTGGCGCTGATTTTCTTCATCAAATAGATAATTGAAATTATAATCATTCCAATTCCCATTATCTAAAATAACAAGCACATTATCGAACTCCGTTCCTTTAGTTTTATGCTGTGTTGAAAAAGGGGTTTTACCCTCCAGATAATCATACAACTTCTGAAACTCACTGAAACTAACTTCCTTTACTCTGTTGTACAGATATTCATTCTTTGCCTTAAAATCCTCCAATTTGTCATCTATAAGGCAAATGCCTTTTTCATGCGCCTCATTAATTATTTCTTCTATCGTTTTATCTCCCACATTGATAAGACTCTCAATGTGGGATTTTAAAATTCGCTTATCTTCAATCCGGGTGATTTTGTTACGATAGTCTGTAGCTCTCAAAAATTCATTGTACCGCCCATTCTTATAGAATACGATATTGTTTTGAATTTTGAAAAGGTGCTTTATTAAATTATCTCTCTTTGATCCCTTTTTGTTTTCATCATCTTTGTCTTGCTTCTTATCATCCAGAAGCTGATCCTTGTTGACATAGATTTTGGAGAAAATTGAATAATTATAATTTAAAGCAGCGTTGTACAGGTCCGGGTCGTTTTCTATAAATGTTTGCATAGCATTGGTGGGTCTGATTGCATTTAAATCACTTCCTGTTTTTCCCTTCGCTAGTGCAGTAACAACTTCTCCAAACGTGTTTCCTGAGAAATCGGTACTAATAGCTTTATCCTTAATGTACTTTTTGATTCGATCCCGATACCTCAAAATAAAATCCCTGTCATATATATCCATCAGTGTTCGGAATCCGGCTTTATCGGCTATTAGGTTATGTGTTAAATTCAGTTCTTTTGTCTCCTCAGCGTTTTCAAAGTTCCATCCCTGATTTTCAGATAAGTATTTTTTCACCACTGAAATATGACCATTAAGAGAATAAATAAACAAAATATTTCCTTCCTTTACCTGATCTTCAGACATGTTCGGTGCGGTTTGATCAGTAGAAGGCTCTTGGGTTATTCCATCCGTTCTTAATCTGTTAGCTAAGTCAATTACTTTCCGGGGATTTCTTCGGTTTTCAGCTTTCCTTACTTCACTTACCATATCTGCCGCATCACCTTTATATTCATCCAAGTTTCCAATTCCGTCGTCATAGATGGATTGCATAGCGTCTCCAAAGAAACCAACAATAGTTTGTTTGTCGCTTTGTTTGAAGTGATTTAAAAGAATATCAACAACCGTCTTGTTTGTATCTTGGTACTCATCAATAAGAATGAATTGGTATTTATCTTTAACAATAGTGCTGAGTTTTGGGTAATTTTCAAACAAGTAGTTCGCTAAAATCAATACTTCATCATGAGAAATAATGCCTTCATTGAGTTTTAAATATTCCTTGTACTGAATTCCATTTTCTAGATTATCAAAATAATTGGCCGGTACGGTATTCTCTTCATTTATAAAAATTTTGGTTTCTTCATTATTTGCCAATGTTATAATGGCCGATTTTAATTCTTTCTGGAAGTATTTAATGTTATCCCATAAAAAATCGTGAATAGTTGATACGTTCAAATTCTTATGGTTTACCCGTTCTTCAATTTCTTTTACAGCTGCATTAGTATATGTCATACAAGCTACTTTGGAAGTCGGATTTTCTGTAATTACTTGCCGGATAACCTGAACCAAAGAATACGTTTTACCGCTTCCTGCGCCTCCGCTCAATAAGAAGTTGCGCTTGTTGTCAATGCACTGGAAAATTTCTCGCACTTCCGGTTCTAATTTCAATCTTTCTTCAACCATAGCAAACCTTCTTTGATATAGGCTGGAATTTCCCAGTTACTTAATTCTTCATTACTATGATAGAGGATATCCAATGCAAAGTAAGTTTTTTTCTTTATGCACTTTTCGGCAAGTTCATAAGCACCAAAGTCATTCTCAAAATGAGCTTTATTTTGTAGTCCTTGAAAACTCTCTTTCTTATCGTTTACATATTCCTTGTTTATGTGAATAAATGCGTCCTCAAAACTTCTTGCGTTGTACCCACCTTCTTCAATCTGATACACAATACCGAGTTTTCCATCTTCATGATTTATCCAGATGCCATTTATTTTATTGAATAATTTATTCGCTAGGTTATAGCCTTTCAAATCATTCAGGGTTGGAGTTATGTATTCATTTAATATTAGTTCATTATTTTTATCAAACTTTTGCCTTCTAAAGAAAAACCTGATCGCTTCATTTGAATAGTCAACACCTGCGGTCACTTCACATTTTTTTCCTTCACCGTCAACGGTATCAAGGTCTGTAATGATTAGAGCTTTAATCCCTAAAAAGTCAATGAACTTTTCAAATATTTGAGAGTACGCTCCAACTTCAATGACAGAAATGTTTTGAGAAAGTAATGGCAGGTGTTCATCTTGTTCACCTGATGCTGCATATTTCTTTTCTTCTTCAATGTCTACCTTTCTCATGAGGGTGGGAACAAGTATTCTTTCCGTATCTCCTTCAATGAGAATAGCCTTGTCAGCAAAGAATATTTCTGCCCGGCTGATTGTCAAATATTGTTTCAGGAATTGATATTGTGCTGTTTCATTATCATATTCATTTTTCAGGTCTTTCAAGTTCTTAGCTATTACACCGCTTCCGTTCTCCCTTTTTAAATACTTGATGTCGTCAAAATCACTGTCGGCCACAATGCAAGCCGAATGAGTGCTTATAATGTATTGCAAGTCTCTATCCTCTCTGTCTTCCCGTTTAATACCTTCGCCAAGTAGTTTCTTTATGTTCTTAATAAATACATATTGCATCTGTGGGTGGGTATGTGCTTCAGGTTCTTCTATAAAAAGCAGGTTTATATCCGCAGGTTTTTTTTCTTTTTTCCGTTTAAACTCTTGCACAAGAATTTCAATTTCAAAGATCATGCTAATGAGGTTCATATAGCCCAGACCATTGTAGTGCTCAGGTAGATGGTTATTTGAATCATGTTTATAAACAACAGTCGTATTTCCTTCGAGTAATTCTCGGTGTTGGAGGGTAGAAATTATTTCAATCTCTGATTCATTGATTTTTACACCACCAAAATCTCTTACCTTCTTTACTATGCTGTCAAAAAGTGTCTTATAGATGCCGCTTAAATGCGTATCTGTTTCACTCAGTTTATCCTTAAAATCTTCAACAGCTTTGTTCTGTTTATCACTTGCCTCAGTCCGCCTATAAATCCTTGAAGTTTGACTGGAAAGTGTTTTATCAACCTCTTTATTCGCAACATCTCTTTTAGCACTGATGTACTTGAAATTGATTATATCTGCAATGCTAATTTTCTCGTTAATTAGATCAATAGAGTTATCCTCACTTATTAACTTGGTTACTAGGTCGTATGCAAGTGAATGCCGGTTTAACTTGAAGTAATCTTTATAATACAACTGTAAAAAGTCATATACGCTCCTAACGACATAATCCGACTTATTATCCTTCTTCTCTTTTTCCTTTGCTTTTTCCTTCGCTTCAAATTCTTTGTACTCTTTTCTAATCTGGAGATATTCTGTAAAATCCATTGCATATTCAAAACCAAGGACAATAACATTGTTGTCCGGATCTAAATCCATCATTACCTGGCTAATATTTGCTAAGTTATCAGCTTCCGTATATTCAATAAAAAGTCGGAGCTTTATACCCAATCGTTTTTTATAGTCTTGCTCAGCAATGGGTTCCTTTGATTCGATCAAGTCTTTAAGCTCCTTCTTGAATTCAATATTGAAGTCGTCAAAGGAAAACTTGTTTTTCTCGGATTGGCCTAAAAACTTATCAAGAACCGACAGAATGGAGGTTTTACCCGTATTATTTTTCCCAATTACCAGGGAAAGCTCTTTTTCCAAGTCCATGGAAAAGTTTTTTAACAACCGATAATTTTCTATTTCCAATTTGAATACTTTCATACTCAATTCTCTGTTTAGATTGGCTAATAAC
>CAXHHS010000229.1:0-8961 GCA_964015645.1 uncultured bacterium | reverse complement strand
CAATATCATTTGCGATTACGTCGCATTGAATTACTTGTGTTCAACCCCCTCTATTCGAAAGCTGGTGTATGCGTACAATCAAAACCAGGCTTATTCTCATCTTTCTTGGCATTGCCTTGTTTCCGCTGATTCCAATTGCCTGGATTGTAAACGACCTGGTACAGCAGAGTTACCAAATCGGGGTCAGGCCGCAAGTTGAAGAAGCGTTAGGCAAAGGAGTGGAATTCTCGCGGCAATTATACCAGGACCGCAAAATTCAGTTTGCCGAAACCTTATCCGGGGCTATTCCGCCCCAACTATTCTCCACAATTTTAGCCAATCCCAACTCAAATCCGGAGAATTTTATTTTGCCGAAAGACGATTCCGAATGGCGCTATCTCTCGTTAAATGTATATGATGGTGATAAAAACCTGCTTAAAAGTTTACATCGCGAAAACTCCTCCCCGTTAAAATTAACCGAAAGCCACTTTGCACAATTAACGGAAACTGCCGATCAAAAAATTGTTCTCGCGAATCGCGAACAAAATCGTTTTACAGCCCTGGAAAAACGCAGGGTTGGTGTTGCCGAAGGGTATGTTGCGCTTCAAGCTGCCATAAACGATGATTTTCTAGAAACCACTGATCGCAGCCTGGAAGTGTATCAAATGTATAAAACATTGTCGATTTCGGCGATTTCGCTGCCGCGGGGGTATTTGTATGCGTTTTTGGCGATTGCACTAGCAATTATTTTGCTGACGATTGCCATCGCCGTTCGGCTATCACGGCGGATAACGCAGCCAATTGGCAAATTGGTGCAAGGTACGCAGGAAGTGGGGCGCGGAAATCTCGATTACCGTATCGAAAACCAGGGCGATGATGAAATTGGCGAACTCATCCGCCATTTTAACAGCATGGCCGGCGACTTGAAGGATTTTCAGGAAAAAACCATCTACCTGGAGAAAATGGCTGCCTGGCAGGAAATCGCCCGCCGCCTGGCACACGAAATCAAAAATCCGCTAACGCCAATCCAGCTGACAATGCAGGAAATGGTCGATCAATACCAGGGAAAAGACCAGGATTATCAAGAATTATTGCAGGAATGCCACGGTATCATCAACGAAGAGATCGAAAACTTGCGGCGGCTGGTGCGGGAATTCTCCGACTTTGGACGGCTGCCGGAGTTGCACCTGGAAGAAGGCGATGTAAATGGGTTAATTCAAGAGGTTACAAAATTATACCCACATTTGGATATCGATTTACAATTGACGACGCAAGCCACAAATTTGCAAATGGATGAAGATCGCATTCGCCGGGTTTTAATCAACCTTATCGAAAATGCCAATCAAGCCGATCCGCAAAATCAACCGATTGCGATTTCAACCGAAGCCAAAAACGGGTTTGTGGAAGTTGTCGTGGAAGATCGTGGCAAAGGCATTCCATCGGGGGAAATCGAAAAAATCTTTCAGCCCTATTTTACTACAAAAAACTCCGGTATCGGCCTCGGTTTAGCCATTACCCGCAAAATGATTGAAGAACACGATGGAGAGATTTTTGCCGAATCGACCGTTGGAAAAGGCAGCAGATTTGTGTTTAAGTTGCCCGTAAAATAGGAGTGCCACGTAAGTGGTGGCTTACGCCACAAAATTTATTTTGTAATAAAACAACCTGTTTGTGCTGCGCCCGTTCGCGTGTTAAAGTATTCAAGTAAAAACAATACGTTAACACTTGCCCCGAAGTGATTCCTTCGGAAAACACCAGCACACTTCGAAAGCCACAATATGAATTCATTAAATGGAATAACCGCTCTCATTACCGGTGTTAGCCGCAGAAAGGGTATCGGTTTTGCGATTGCCAAGCGCTTGGCAAACAGGGGTGCAAATTTGTTTTTACACGCCTATGCGCCTTACGACAAAACTGTCTTTTCAAACCCCGATCTCAGCGATCCCCAAATACTGCAAAAAGAATTAGCCGAATATGAAATTAGCGTGGCCGGAATAGAAGCCGACTTTTCCGATCTGGATGCACCTGGCGTAGTAATGCAAGCCGCCACCGAAAAATTCGGACACATCGATATTCTGATTCTCAACCACACTTACGATACCACAAAAACACTGGATGAGCTAACCGCGGATGAAATTGATCACCATTTGGCAGTTAATGTCCGCGCTGCATTGCTGCTCATCCAGGAATTTGAACGACGGCATGATGGCCGCCCCGGTGGACGGGTGATTCTGCTAACCTCCGGGCAGCATCTCGGTCCCATGCCGCATTTGGCCTATGTTGCTTCCAAAGGCGCGCTGCACCAACTCACCGTTAGCCTTTCCGATCGTTTGATTGATAAAGGCATCACCGTTAACACTGTTAACCCGGGGCCGACTAAATCCTATACACCGGATAGCGCGATTGACAAGGCGGTTCTCCAGCGAATGCCCCTGGGGCGTTGGGGAGAACCGGATGATGCCGCCCGCCTTATTGCCTGGCTGGTTTCCGAAGATGCCCAGTGGATTACCGGGCAGATCATCAATTCTGAAGGGGGGTTTCGGCGGGGGTGAAGTAATTTTAAACTTCCGATGAAATGATGGTTGCATAGTTACACCATTTATTATCGAGTGCGCATGCTAGATGTCATTTCAATTCCTGATGAGGTTCAACAGATCGGTTTCTGTACGGATATTCACAGTCACCTGGGTAACTTGCTCAAAATGGTAAAGAATCATCCGGATGTAAAACATTGGTTTTGTGCCGGTGATGTCGTTGATATGTTTAAACAGTTGCACGATAATCAACCTGCATTACGAGCAATGAAGCGATTGGGTATTCCTTCGGTTACGGGTAATCATGACCACGCCGTAAAAAAGAGAGATTTAAAACGCTTAGATGATGAGGCGAAAAAATACCTGATCGAGATGCCCTTTAAGATTTGTATCATTTTCAATGCTATCAGGATAAGTCTTTATCATGCAACGCCAACGAGTCGAGATTATTTTATATCAAGCCGTTCTAAAGAGCAGACCTTTCTTTCACTCTTTGATCAAGATGAGGCAGATATATTTATTCTCGGCCATACCCACCGAGCTTATCAAAAGGCATATCAAGGTACTCAGTTTATAAACCCTGGGGCATTGGGTGTACCGGAAGAAGTTGCTCCTTCGTATTGTATATTGAATCGTGATGGAAACAACGAAATCATTTACTTGAATGCGCAATCCGATTGAATTTCTCACCCCATTACCTTATCTTCGTTTTTCCAATCACCATACGCAGGAACCGGATCGGTTTATGAATAGACATCAAGGGGAGACAAAGTATGAAAAAAGCGATTTTTATAATAATCGGCGTTTTAATAGCAGCTTATATTGTAGGCCTTTTTTCCGTAAAAGAAATCCATACCGAAATTAACGTCGATACTACTTCTGACAGGGTATGGAATCATTTGGTAGGATTTGATCATTACCCAAAATGGAATCCATTCATTAAAAATATTTCGGGTGAACTAAATGAAGGTTCTCAAATAAATGTCACCATCCAACCACCTGGCGGAGAGCCAATGGACTTTAAACCCAAATTGTTAGTTGTAAAGAAGAATGAAGAGTTAAGGTGGATAGGGCAAGTGCTGATACCCGGTTTATTTGACGGCGAACATTATTTTAAAATTGAAGAAATACCGGAGGGAGGTGTTCGGTTTATTTATGGGGAAAGGTTCAGGGGAATACTTGCCTTACTGTTTTGGAGTAGTGTGGAACCGGGAACAAAACAGGGGTTCCAAGAAATGAACGAAGCACTTCGATCAATGTCGGAAGGCTCTCAAACCCACGAGGAAGCACAGGTTGCGGCTACGCTTTCCGCCATTGCCTACAAACAGCCCGATGGAGATGAGCAGCAACAACTCGACTCCATGTCCACTGCGCTTAAAGATCCGAACTTACCGACCCGGGGTCAATGGCAAATTATTTGGGGGCCGGTTACCGTCGACGAGGATTTAAGCTATATTGCAAAAGGCCCGGCCCTCGCGAACTCCGGCTACCAGTATTCGTTTGTTATTCGGGGTACCATCGTTTCTGTGTTTAACTACATTCAGGATTTGGGTGGTGCAGTCGGGTTAAATAAACTGCCGTGGCCTAAAGCTAACTGTTCGGGAGCAAGAATATCCGATGGCGCCTACGACGGTTACACGAATATTACCAGTGCGGTGCAACAATTGCCGGAACCCGCCGCGGGATGGAAAAAGAAAGCAATCGAGGTTCTCCAAGCAATCGAGCCAGGCTCGGAGGTGATCGTAACCGGGCATAGCCTGGGCGCACAACTTGCTACCGTAATCGCGATGTGGCTCGATTCGGTAATAGGCCAGAAAGTAACCATAAAGGCCTATACCTTTGCTGCACCAACCGCCGGTAACAAAGAATTTGCCGACTGTTATGCCCAACGCTTTGATGGCTCCGGGCGATTTTATAAATACCCTCGACCTGGTACCCAAAGCCTGGAATTATGAAGATTTGGGCAGCATCGACAATCTATTCCCCGGGGAGCAAGCGCCGAAATGCGGTGATGCTTGTAGTCTGGCGATAGATCTTGCGCAGACAGCAGTGGGACATAGTTATTTTCAACCGATGGATGGAACGCCTCTTAACAATGAACAGTGTCTTTATAGTGAGGCAGGGAATTGGTTTCCGTTTGAGGATGAAGCGGATTCCCAACACTCCGCCTTGTTTTATATGTGGCTTTTGGGAATCCCGTTAGAGCCGATCCGCGCCCTTTTCCCGGAAGATAATTGGTCACCACCTCCAAATTGTTCGCAGTCCGTGAAGCCTTGAGAATAGTGTGGACAAATACGCGGAGAGGAATGTAGTTCTCCCTTAAATCTCTTCCTAAAAATTGCTGTTGGGGAATTTAACTTCCCCCAGGGCAGCTCAAATACAAAAGAGGAAAATATGATAGGAGAAACAGTTTCGATAGAAACATTTAATGAACTTAATGATGCAGTACAAAAGTTGGCCGCTAAAAATTGGCAAGAGTTTAGGAGTACTACTAGTAACGCCGCGTTTCGAGGAGAAAAATCTGCACAGTTCCAAACTCGATTAACCCCCAAACTAGGAAGAATCAAAAAGTTTAAATATAAAGGTATGGGAAAAGATAAAGGAAAAAGAATACTTCGTTATTTTAAAGATCGCGCTATTCCGTTTCTCGACCGGATTCCCCAAAATAGATGGGAGTGGCTTGGTATTGCACAGCATCATGGATTACCTACAATGCTTTTAGATTGGACCAGAAACCCACTTGTCGCTGCTTATTTTGCTGTCGAAGAGGCATATAAAGGTGATAGCGTAATATATATTTATACCCGGAAATATATTGACACTAATGATTTAGAAAATCCTTTTGAGTTAACAACCGTAGAAAAATTTTTCTTGCCACATCTTACTCCAAGAATTAAGGCTCAGTCCGGATTGTTTACAATTCATCCAGACCCAAAAGAATCATTAGAGGAGGCCGTTATTAGGCAAGAAAATTCAGGGATTTTAGATCGAATAATTATCAAGAGTAAATTTCGTAAACCACTCAAAAAACTTCTATCACTTTATGGTTTTAATCGCGCTTCCCTTTTCCCTGATTTGGATGGAATATCAAAATATATAGAATGGGAATTAACGGATGTCTACTGATCTTCATCACGAAGAAAAAATCAGTTCTAAAAATATCACTTTTACCCAGGCGCTACTACCAATTCTGTTTTTACTTGCGCTGATCGTTTACGGATTGATACTACGTCCGCAACTTTTTGCCCAACCGGCTTTTCCCTTAGAAATCATCTTTATTTTAGCAGCGGTATTCGCGGTTGGAGAGCAATTTGTGCTGGGATTCGGTTGGGAAGATATCCAGCGCTCCATTGTCGCTAAATTAGCGCGAGCGTTGCCGGCGTTTTTTATTCTGTTCGCAATTGGGATTATCATTTCGAGCTGGATTGTCAGCGGTACGATTCCAATGCTGGTTTACTACGGACTCAAAATTATCAACCCCACTTTTTTGTATTTGTTAGCGTTTTTGGTACCGGTGATTTTTTCCTCGCTAACCGGGACATCCTGGGGGTCGGCAGGCACCATCGGTGTTGTGATTATTGGAATTGCCATTACTTTGGAAGCCGATTTAGGAATTACTGCCGGGGCAATTATCGGTGGGGCGTATTTTGGCGATAAAATGTCGCCGCTCTCAGACACTACCAACCTGGCAGCCCTGGCAACAGACGTCGATCTCTTTGACCATATTCGCTCGATGATGTACACCACCGTTCCCTCGGCAACGCTGGCAGCAATTATTTACCTGATGCTTGGTTTTATTTATCCGCCGCAGATCAATTCTTCGGATTTAACTTCCATTACACCGTTTTTAGAATCTTTGGAAGCGATATTTGATTTTAATATTTTGCTGTTGTTGCCGCCGCTTATCGTGCTTTTGGGATCGCTGAAGAAAAAACCGACGATTCCCACATTACTTACCTCCGTTTTGATTGCTGCCGCACTCGGATTGATTTTTCAACGGTTTACGGTGGCAGATGTCGTGCAATCACTTTACAAAGGGTTTCATAGCGCTATGGCGGTTTGGATTGTGGTGCTTCCCGAAAGAGTCGCCACGCTGGTAAATCGCGGCGGATTGTACGCGTTAAACGATTCGATTGTGATCGCCTTTATGGTATTTATTTTTATCGGCGCAATCGACCATATTAACGCCATGCCGATTGTGGTTAATCGCATTTTTCGATTTGCCAAAACGCGAGCAAGCGCCATTATTTCCAGCCTGCTGGCAACGGCGTTTACCAACGCCCTGACCTCCAACCAATACGCCACTAGCTTTATCGTGGGTGACGCCTTTAAAAGCAAATACGATGCGCTGAAAATTCCCCGCAAAGTTCTCTCGCGCTCCCTGGAAGATGCTGGCACCATGTTAGAAAATATCGTTCCCTGGACCACTACTGCGGTTTTTATGGTTGCGACCCTGGGCGTTCCGGTCAGCGAGTATTGGCATTGGCAGTTACTTTCACTCATTAACTTTGTTGTTGCCCCGTTGTTGGCAATATTGGGTATTGGGTGTTTTTATAATGAAGTTAATAGGGCAGATAAAAATCTTAAAGAAATTTCAGGAAACTTTACTATACTTTAAATGAGCGGAGAAACCTATACATTGCCACAAACGGGTGCTGGCCATTATTGCCATTGCCATCCAAAGCGTTCCTTTTTGAACCCTGGCATATATTTCATCAGCTTGAACTTGGCCCAAATTACGAGGTATCATCACCAGGTGTTCATGAAGCTGTTGACGGTGGGTAATCACCTCCGCAGGTATCTGGTGACGATAAACAACATATAATCTACCAAATGTGACGCAGGGCGTCACCAAACTTTCGTTCAACGCTCTGCGTTGAACGAGAAAATGAAACAACAAATTGAGGTAGAAACCCTATGAGAAAACCGCTTCAAATGTTACTCTTGTTGTCTTCCATTACATGAATTGCCCAGGGAACGTACGAAGATTATAAACGCGCGGAGCGATTTTTACCGCAAAATGTAAAAAGATTGGTAGCGAAAACCTGGGTTGAGCCAAACTGGATTGGCGAAACTGCGCGATTTTGGTATAAAAACTCGTTATATAACGGCAAATCGTTTGTTTTGATCGATGCTGAGCAAAATAGCCGAAAACCGGCGTTCGATCATCAAAAATTGGCCGAAGCATTATCAGAAATCACTAAAAAAAATTATACCGAAAACCAGTTACCATTCGATCAATTTGAATTTACAGAAGACGAAACCGCGATCCGGTTTAATATCGACACCACGCGCTGGGAGTGTAATCTTTCCGATTATCGCTTAACAAAACTGAAACCGAAAAATGAGCCGGATGGTATTTCACCCGATAAAAAATGGGCGGCTTTCATTCGAAATCATAATCTATACCTTCGCTCGTTGGAAACCGGGGATGAAATCCAACTTACAACCGATGGCGAGCCGCACTACAACTACGCCTATCAACCGGATTGGTATCATACGGAGAATATCAGCAACCCGCGGCCTCAAATGGATCCCAAGGTATCCGTTGTATGGTCGCCGGATTCTCGCAAGCTGTTAACCTTTCGCCTGGACCGACGCGATATTCGGCGGTTGTACATGCTGCAATCCGCTACCGCAGAGGGCTACCAATCAGAGGTGTTTTCTTACGAACGCGCCCTGCCCGGCGATACAGTGTTGACGACGATAGAATACTTTATTTTCGATGTCGAAAAAAAGCAAAAAACAAACGTTGATTTGGCGCCTTTTCCCGCTTTCCTGGTGTGGTGGGGGCCGGAGTGGTTTAAGGATAGCCAGCGGCTGTTTTTTAACTATTGGCATCGCGGTTACAAAGCGATTGATTTACTGGAAATCGACGCCGCAACCGGTAAAACGCGAACGATTCTGGAAGAACGATCCGCGACCAATATCGATATGGGAATGATGGGTTGGAAATGGATTGATGATGGAAAAGAACTGGTCTGGTTATCAGAACGGGATGGCTGGAATCACTTACACCATTTCGATGGCGCATCCGGTAACTTATTGAACCGGGTAACATCCGGCAATTATGTCGTGCGCTCGATTGAGCATGTTGATCAAGCGGCAAAGCAGATTTACTTCTCCGCCAGCGGAAAAGAAAGCCAGCGCGATCCCTATTTTCGCCATCTTTACAAAATCAACTTTGATGGCAGCGGCCTGGTGTTGCTAACGCCGGAGGATGCCGAGCATGAGATCAAATTTTCGCCCGATGGGAGGTTTTTCGTCGATAATTTCTCCCGCGTCGATTTAGCGCCACAATCCGTGCTGCGTCGCAGCAGCGATGGCAAGATAGTGCAGGAATTGGAGCAGGCTGATATTCACCGATTGCTGGCAGCCGGCTGGCAGCCGCCGGAGCGCTTTAAAGCCAAAGCGCGCGATGGCGAAACCGATATTTACGGCGTTATAT
>CAXHHS010000228.1:0-8983 GCA_964015645.1 uncultured bacterium | reverse complement strand
ATACAGATAGATTGAGCCTTTATTACTTAAATTTGATCCCAAGATCAGAACACCGGAAATTAGATTTAAAAATGATTGGCAATCGTGAAATAAGTAATGGTCTTCGAAAAGAATATTTCTCATATTATGAAACCAAGAAACATAGTCTCCCAAAGGAAGTTACTCGAACAATTGATCTAATAAATTCTCTTAACAAAAATACTGAGGTAGGGTTTCGTAGGCAAAATTTACCAGCGCTACTTGCTAATTACTTTTTTAGCATGAGAAAGGTGTTTCAAACGTATTTGAATTTATTAAAACCTGACTCCCCTGCCTATGTAGTTGTGGGAAACAATCATACATTCGCTGGAGGAGAACGAATTGATATAACCACAGATCAATTATTAGCGCAAATAGGAGAATCTGTCGGATTAAAGATAGAAGATACAATACCGATGGAAATGTTAGCTTCAAGAGATATTTTTAAGAAAAATTCAAGCTCGGCTGAAACGATAATCGTTTTTAAAAATGCTCAGTAATATCCCCATAATTTTTTTGAATTACGGGTTTTGTTAATACAAAGCGAATAATAATATTCATAATCGTTAGTTGCTTGAGGAACTATTTCAACATAATATTTATATCCCCGTGTTCCATCGGTTTTCTCAATCCGAATTATATCACCAATCTCACCAGCACTTCTCAGAGATTCGCTTCGTAATCTAAAATCGTGTTTCACAGGCCACGTCATCATATTGACGGTTATTATATCGCCTCCTAAACGCATTTTTACCCCAGGCCGATCAAATTTCCCTTTGCGTTTTGGATCCTCTGAAAACTTATTTGGCCAATCCCAAAAATCTTGGTTAGCATTCCTAGCTTTCAAAGGTATAAAAATTTCAGGGGATCTTCTACTAGTCCCCGCAGTTGTTTGGCCGGTTCCAACATCTGTGCGCATTAATGTCATAACAAAACCTAAATTTTCTTGCTCTTCAGTAATTGGTTCAGTTTCGACCGCCTTTTTTCCTTTTGCCGCTCCGGGCTGACTGGACGATCTTCGACGTTTTTTATCCTGGCCAAATAGAACATTTTTTTCTTTGGTTTTATCTCCAAACTCATCTTCGCCGAATGACTCCAGTTCGCTTTTAGATGATTGTATAGTTTGTTTTTCCGACCTAATATAATCTGCTTCTATTAATAACTTTAAAAAGTCCGAATCCAATTTATGCACTGTTTCTAGGCTGATATTGCACCATGCTTCAAATGCTAAACTTAATTCTTGATAAATCTTATTATCAACCTCTGCACTTAAGTCAAGTCTTCTGATAGCAAATCCTTCATCATTTGTATATAAACCACCTTGAGTAAGATTTCCTGAACCAACAATTAAAAGAGCCGAGTCTTGACTTTCAAATAGGTAAAGTTTGGGGT
This sequence comes from uncultured bacterium, assembly GCA_964015645.1. Lineage (GTDB taxonomy): Bacteria > Calditrichota > Calditrichia > RBG-13-44-9 > J075 > CAXHHS01. The sequence goes on along the minus strand of CAXHHS010000228.1, from coordinate 7,573 downwards.
GAAATGTGACGTATTCATTTTCATCATGGTGGATGAATATTTCGCCTCTATCTCCAACAACCTCCAATAGACTAGTTAAGCCCTCTATCGTAGTGCCATATTGATCAATACCTATTACCCATTTGCAATTTGCTTCTTTATCCAAAAAATACTCAATTTCACTTATAACATGTTGCACACCTGATTTTTTGACAAATGCAACAGCGGCTTTGAAAGACTCATATTTTCCATGATCTCCCCGAAGGATTTCTTTCAAGAAATTGCCAAATACCGCTTCACCAAATGGTTGAATTATTATTCCCATATCATAGAATCTTTCTTGCAATATCCTCTTACTTAATGTTTTATAAACCGTATTGATTTTTCAAATCAAGATAATGTAGTTCTAGAGTTTAACAATCGGTTGAAAAGATACATATTATATGGCTGTAATGCGATAGGGAAGTAGAATTTGATAGAATTAAATTTTAATGGCTGTAGACAACTAACAACTCATTGTGTAGACTAACACTATTGCTCCTTTTGAAACACATGTAACGCCGGCCCTAAATTTTCGATTAAAGCACCGGCCAGAAGGGTGTAGGTGGTTTCCTTCTCTAGCATAAAATCCGCTGTATAGCCGTGGATAAAGTTGGCGGTGTACGCTGCTTCATCGGCGTCAAATCCCTGGGCAAGCAATCCGGCGATAAAACCGGTGAGCACATCGCCTGTGCCGCCGCTGGCCAATCCGGCATTACCGGTGGGGTTGAGGTAAACGCGGCCATCGGGCATTGCTACCAGCGAGGGAGCGCCTTTGAGCAGGAGTTTCAATCCGTATTGAGCGGCAAACGCCTGGGCTTTTTCGATGCGATTGGCAGCGATACTCTCCTTTGTCTCACCCGGGAAAAAGCGTACGAATTCGCCGAGGTGCGGGGTTAAAATCCAATTGGGATGTTCGGCTTCTTTTAATATCTCCGGGTGATTGGCGAGCGCAAACAAGGCGTCAGCGTCGATGACCACCGGTTTGTCAAATTCTTTCAAAATAGAAATAACCACATTTTGCACTTTATCCGAGCGTCCTAAACCGGGACCGATGGCTAAAACATCGCTCCAATCCAATAGTTCCTGGATGGCGGACAAACTATTGCGGCTGATGGTTTGTTCTTTGGTTTCCGGCAGCGGGCGGGTAATCACCTCGGTAAGTTTTTGTTCCATCAAAGGGTTAAGGCTTTCGGGAACCCCGATCACGACTAACCCGGCGCCGATTTTCATAGTCGCTTGCGCGGTTAAATAGGCTGCACCGGTGTATCCCTTGGAACCGGCCAGCACACCGACTTTCCCGCATTCGTATTTGTGGGCATCCGGATAGCGATAGGGGAGAACGATGTCCGCTTTTTGCAGCATTTCCACTTTTACATCATCCTTATTTAACACAAAGGGCGGAATGCCGATGTCTGCAATATACAATTCCCCAACGTAATCTTTGGCAGGATACAAAGCGTGGCAGCGTTTCGGCAGGGCCATTGTTACGGTGATGTCGGCACGAATGGCGCTTCCGGCAACTTCCGGGGAACTGGCGTCCAACCCGGATGGCAAATCGATAGAAACTACACGAGTCTCCAGGTTTTTGTTGATGAATTCAATCGCATCTTTTATAAACCCTTTTACGGCGCCTTTGATGCCGGTTCCCAACAGCGCATCCACCAAAATATCCGGTGGCAGATGTTCCAATTCTTCGATGTCCTCGATTGTCCCGATAAACTCAATCGGGATATTCATGTTTTTCAGGATTTTATAATTGGTAAGCGCATCGCCGGTAAGTTGAGAATTACTAACGGTGCAGAATACCCGCACGAAAACGCCTTCATTCCACAAATGGCGAGCAATGACAAACCCATCGCCACCGTTATTGCCTTTTCCGCAAAACACATATACCAGCGGATCGTTAATGCCCTCCAATTCTCGTTGGATAACGCGTGCAGCAGCGCGCCCGGCGTTTTCCATCAACACCACGCTGGGAACGCCAATGTCTTCAATGGTAAAACGATCTTTTTCACGCATCTCGCTGGCTGTTACAACCTTAATCATATTTTACTCCGTTTTATTCACACTGCTGATTTTCAGAGAAGTCGAATATAGCATCGAACGGAGCCAATCTCAAAAACTTTTAATTTGTTCAAATAAGCAATTTTGTGGCAGTTGGAATGATAACGCGATATATGTTTTTGAACGCGAAGATGTGGAAAGAATAAAAGGAGACATGGTGTGACAACTATTGGAACAGTCGAAAGTTTATGGCGTTATCCGGTGAAGAGTATGAGCGGCGAAGTAATGACCGAAGCATTTATGGGGTTTTCCGGTTTTTACGGCGACCGGTGCTTCGCCTTCAAGAATTCATCTTCACGCAAAGGATTTCCTTATCTGAGCGCAACGGTACAAGGACAAATGCTGTGTTATCGTACGCAGTTTCGGCATCCCGAAAGAGCTATGAAACCGCCGAATTTGATTGAAGCGATGAAAATTCCACCGGGCGTCAATCCGGCAAACGCCGAACCAAATGATCTGACTTTGGATGTCGTTACGCCATCCGGCGCTGTGGTCGCTGTCGATGACCCGGCGCTGGCAGAAATGCTTGTGGAGGGATTGCCGGGTGAAAATCACCTTACGCTCGTGCGTTCGGATCGCGCGTTGACCGACTGTCGCCCGGTTTCGTTGATTAGCCTGCAAACGGTGCAACAGATCGAAGCGGAGTTGGGCATTCCAATCGATAAACGACGCTTTCGGGCAAACATCTATCTCAATCTCGCATCAGGTTCCGGCTTTGCAGAGGATAAGCTGGTCGGTCGAAAATTGCGTATCGGTTCAAGTGCAGAGATTATGATTCTGGAACGCGACCCGCGCTGTAAGATGATTTCGCTTGACCCTGACACCGGCGAACATAACCCGGAAGTTCTACGCAAAGTTGCTCAAGCACATGCTACCTTTGCCGGTGTTTATTGTGCTGTTTTGGTCGAAGGAATATTGACAAAGGGCGATTCAATTGAATTGCTCGACTAATCGTTCGACATGGCAAACAAAATATAACGCTATCCAAAAGAAGGAGCAAAATGAAAATCGAACGCATCGATCATATTGTTTTAACCGTGCAAGATATGGATGCTACGATCAAATGTTATACAACGGTTTTAGGAATGGAAGAAATAACTTTTGGTGAAGATCGTAAAGCACTGACCTTCGGCAAGCAAAAAATTAATCTGCATCCGGCAGGGAATGAGTATCCGCCGATTGCCAAACAACCTGTGCCCGGATCGGCGGATATTTGTTTTATAACCGTTACACCGATTGCACAGGTTGCTCGCCATATCGAATCAAACGATGTAGAAATTATCGAAGGCCCTGTAAAGCGTAGCGGCGCAACCGGTGAAATTCTATCAATTTATTTTTTTGATCCTGATGGAAATTTAATCGAAATCTCCAATTACGTGTGAACAAGCTTGGGACCCGGCAAGCGTTGTTGCGAACGCCATCCGTCTAAAAAGCTCATCTGCTGAACGCAATTTACGGTGCAAAACGGGCTGCAACTTTTTTGGGTATTATATTCACGGCGAATGTCTTTTATCGTATATGCTTCCAGTGGTATGCCGGGATACCCGCGCTGTTGCGAGCACCAATGTACCAATCCGTCTTCGCAGATATACAAATATCTTGCGCCTGCGCGGCACTTCCAGTTATTTGGTTTTCCATCGATGAGATTCTTCTGAAAAATCGCCTTGTTCAGATAATGAACAAAAGATTTAGTGATTTTCCCGATTTCGAGATATACTTGATATTGATCCCGGCTGAGTGGTTTCAGTATCCCGTTGCCATCGTGCACCAACCCAACGGAGTGCGAAAACCCATATTCAATGGCTTTTTGAGCAACGGCGATCGCATCGCGAGTGCGTTCCTCCGAGATGCCCAGCACGGAGTTAATGTTAATGGTGAATTCAGCATGTTTTTCTAAGAGTTGCAATTTGCGGTCGAGCACCTTCAGGCTTTTTACGGAGACGTTATCCGGTTTGATGTTATCGATACTGATCTGTAATTCCCGAAGACCAGCGTCGTTTAATTTTTTGATCATTTTATGTGTTAATAAATAAACACTGGTGATCATCGTGACCCGGATTCATTTTTTGGGGATGTAGCGGATAATGGTGTGGATTTGGGGATGCAGCAAAGGCTCGCCGCCGGTGCAGGTGATGGCAAATGTTTTTAAGCGGGCCAATTCATCAACCCGGCGTTTCAAAATATCCAACGGGATTGGTGGGGACACTTTATCGTACTCATTGCAATAGGTGCAACTCAAATTGCATTTGCGAGTAATGATGAGGTGCGCTAATAACGGATGGTCGGGAGAAAAAATTGCCTCGGATGCGAATTTAAACCCGGTTATAACATCACGGAATTTCATGACAGCTCCTTTGTTTATGATTCCGGGAGCATCACATTCCATAAACATGCCAGCTATTTTTTTTGAAATCTTCAAAAAAACAAAGGTGCTAACTATTTTGTATTATTGAAGTTATAGGTTTGGAAAACAGCCTAGGTGTTTTTGACCGCGTTGTGAGTCGACAAAATAATCGAATAAAAATCGACAATTCGGAGTGAAGATGAAACAGTTTACGCCTTTAAATCCCAACTTTCGCCAGCGAGTGCAGGACAGTTTTAAACGGCAGGAATTTATGAATTACATTAGCGCATCACTGGCAGTTATCGAACCGGGATATTGTGAGATTCACGTACCATACCGGGATGAGCTTACACAGCAGCATGGATTTTTTCACGGCGGGGTGATTGGAACGGTTGCCGATAACTGTGCCGGTTATGCAGCGTTTTCTTTGATGGATGCCCGCGATTCCGTGCTTTCGGTAGAATTCAAATTAAATTTAATTGCACCCGGTGATGGTAAATTATTGATTAGCAGGGGAAAAGTTATTCGGCCCGGTCGTACGTTAACGGTTTGCCAGATGGATGTTTTTGTGGTAAAAAATAGATCGGAAAAACAATGCGCCACTGCGCTCGCCACAATTATGGCGTTGAAAGGGAAATCCGATACACGCCCTATTTCATAGCCTAAGTTCCATAGTAGTAACGAATTTATGAACCGGGGAATCGGAGAATCGGAGACGGGGAGAAAAGGCGAAATCTCCGGTTCACCGATTCCCCGTCTCTCCGATTCGATTATTTTAAACTACCTCGTGTCTGCTCAAGAATGCCGGTCGCTGCTGTTTGCAATACGCTTGAATCGATAACGGGAGTAATCAGCCGAAATCCCCAATTAGACAACATTGCTGCACTCTCCGGCGATGACGCATGAATGCCGGCTATAAGGTTATGCTTTTCCGTCGAAGCCAAAATTTTCTCGATTGCCCGTTTCAATTTAGGATTATCCAAATTACCGTGATCGGGCAATCCCATACTGATACTTAAATCGATTGTGCCCACGTAAATGCCATCCAACCCTTCTACAGATAGAATATCATCCAAATTGTCCAATGCTTCGCTCGTTTCGATCATTGCCAGGGATAAAACAGTGTCATTGGCGTGGTCGAAGTAATCATCACCGGCATACACATTTGCGCGGATTGGCCCGTAACTGCGATAGCCAGCGGGAGGATAGCGGCAGGCGCCAACAAACGCCTCCACCTCTGCACGATTGTTGATCATGGGGCCGATAATGCCATAAGCACCGGCGTCAAGGATTCGCATAATGGCAACCGGTTCGTTCCAGGGAACACGAACTAACGGAACTGTATCGGTGGTAGAAATTGCTTGCAGCATTGTAACAGCCGTATCGTAATCTGCAAGACCGTGCTGCATATCAATTGTGAGGGCGTCGAACCCGGTGTGGGCTAAAATTTCGGCGGACCAGGCGCTTGGAATCGTCAGCCAGGCATTCATTGTGGCTTTGTCCTGTTGCCATAATTGTTTGAGCTTATTTTGACGCATCACCAAAACCCTTTCCTTTCGTTCGGTATTCGGGGTGAGGGGGCTAAAAATACCTGACAATATTAAAAATCGTTTTACCTTGCCGGGAAGTTTTTCTGCCTGGCACTTTTATTTTTTACAACCCCCTTAACTGACCCTGAATGGCATAAAAAATATGTTTATTTTCGTTTCGGTCGTGTATTTAATAGGCCGAATCATTACATTTAAATAATATCCGTTGATAGCGTTTACAACGCTAATTAAGAAACAACATTAACGCCAAACAAGAAAGGCTGAAATGAAATACCTGAGAATTATCTTTTTGTTTTTACTTCCAACCGCTTTGCTGTTCTCCCAACAATCAGAACAGCTTATCGCTTACGAAAAAATGGCCCTAAGCCAAAGCGCACCGCCGGTGTTATGAACGCTGATGATGGTATCCGGCGCCAATGAATATTACGAGGTTGATATGGCCCACCGAAATCCTTACTACCAGCGCGGCGATTTTGACGGCGATGGTAAAACCGACTTTGCGGTTTTGTGCCGGGAAAAAGTCGATCAGCAGAAAACCCGCCTGGCAATTTTAACCGGCGATAAGAAGGTGCATTGGCTCGATCGCGATGATTTGCTGCAATATCCTACGTTGGAAGCCTGGCACATTGTGGAAAAAGGGGAAACCGTTTACGAATCGCCTTTTGCAAATGGCGATCCGCCGGTGTTAACGGGCGATGCTTTGATGATCATCAAACTGGAATCGTCGAGCGCTTTGGTGTATTGGAATGGAAAGCGGTTTGTGTCTTATTGGCAGGGGGATTGATTTTTAAGCCAAATTTTTCCGCTTTTTATTGCGGTGGTAGGTTAGCGCCATCGAAATACAATTGCCTAATTCTTTCACGGGAATTTCGTCATCTTCATGGAAAAGAATCGCCCGGTTTCCTTCATAGGTAAATTCGCTCGGATACAGTTGTCTGAAGGTTGCAACCAGGGTGGTTTGGCAATTAAAATACATTGCATATTGCCCACTCTGAGATTTTTTCATATTAATTCTGATAGTCGTTCCGCTTTTGGATTCCATCGTGAGATAGCTTGGCTCTCCCCATTTGAGTGTTTCTTCCAATTTACCCACACCTTCGGTTGCTGCGGCGGTATCGAAAATTAATTGGCGAAGCAGCATTAATTTCTCCCTCATTATTTCCGGATACGTCATAAAAACCGCGGCAACTTCTGGGTTTTGGAAATTGTTGTGTTTCTTTTTCAAAAATAGACGCCTTTAATTTTCTTTTATACAACTGTTCAATAATAGCTGATGTACGCGTACCATTTCGAATCGATAGCGAAGTATAACTACCTAATCCTAACTAACCTCGTAGAGGGTTTATTATTGTAGAGGTGATATATCATCTCAGATAGTCAAATCCTCGTAGAGGATTCATTTGTTCTCGAAGCGTTTTTATTTATCCTCTACGAGGATATATTTCGATGATAGATACTCGTTCTACAATAATTTAACATCTACGATGTTTTTATTTAAAGGCTCAACGAGTTGCGAACTCAAGTGCAAAAGATTATACCATAGAGTCCCCTGCAAAAAGGTATTTGTAAACTATAGCTAAATGTACTATCTTTT
>CAXHHS010000227.1:0-8992 GCA_964015645.1 uncultured bacterium | reverse complement strand
CACTTCCTTATGAATAGCCGTCAACACCGGAATTTGAAATTCTTGTTTTACTTTTGCCAAAATATTTAGCGCTTTGGAAAAATCGATGCCGGTAAATCCGGTAACGGAAGTGCGGTTGGCTTTTTTATAAGATGCTTTGAAAATATATTGAACCGGTAAGTTTTGGGTAATTTCAACAATGGTTTCGGCAGTTCTTAAAACGATGTCTTCGCTTTCGATAACACAAGGCCCGGCAATAATTGTTAGCGGCTGCTGTTTTCCAATCGTTAAATGCCCAACTTCAACGGGTTTCATGAGATTTCTCCAAAGCCAAAGCCGCTTTTACAAAGTGCGTGAAAATCGGATGCGGGCGCATAATCCGGCTCTTCAATTCCGGATGAAATTGACAGGCAACAAAAAACGGGTGATCTTTCAACTCGATGGTTTCCACCAGGTTGCCATCAGGAGACAATCCACTTAATACCATTCCATGCTCTTCTAACACCTGGCGATATCCATTGTTCACCTCGTAGCGATGACGATGGCGCTCAATAATAATCTCAGCATCATAAATTTTTTGAGTGAGTGAATTTTCCGTGGTTACGCAGGGATAGGTTCCCAGGCGCATTGTGCCGCCCTTGTTTTTGACGGTTCGTTGGGATTCCATTATATGGATAACCGGGTCCGGCGTATCAGCATCGAATTCGGAACTGTTGGCATTAGCGATTCCGCAAGCGTTTCTGGCAAATTCCACCACGGCGCATTGCAAACCGAGACATATTCCGAAAAACGGGATGCGATTTTCTCGTGCATATCGTACTGCTTGCAGTTTGCCTTCTGTGCCGCGATCCCCAAATCCATAGGGAACGAGAATACCTTTTACGTTCTCAAAATATTTTTCAGGGTTATTTCCTTCTTCCAATTCTTCCGAATTTACCCATACAATTTCCACCCGGGCATCATTCGCAACACCGGCGTGAACAAATGCTTCCAGAATACTTTTGTAGGCATCCGGCAACTGGGTGTATTTGCCGCAGATAGCAATTTTAACATTATTTTCAGGTTGTTTGATTTTTTTGACGACTTGCTGTAAGCCATCCAATTTAGGCGGTGAGGTTTCCAATTCCAATTTTTTAACAACCAGATCATCGAGGTTTTGGGCGGCAAGTTGAAGCGGAACCTCATAAATGGTTTCGGCATCTACAGCCTCGATAACGGCTTCCGAGCGCACATTGCAGAATAATGCAATTTTCTTCTTGATGTCTTCGTCAATGTGATGATCCGAGCGGCAGATCAGAAAATCCGGTTGGATACCGATTTCCCGCAGCCGCATTACACTATGTTGAGTCGGTTTGGTTTTGGTTTCGCCGGCAGTGCTGATAAACGGCAATAACGTTAAGTGCATTGTGATAGCGTTTTCATGCCCGCTTTCCAGGCAAAATTGACGAATGGCCTCCAGAAACGGCAGGCTTTCGATATCCCCAACCGTTCCGCCGACTTCCACGATCACAACATCGGCATTCGACTCCCGTGCCAGTAAATTGATTCGATCTTTAATCTCATCGGTAACATGGGGGATTACCTGCACGGTTGCTCCCAAAAAATCACCGCGGCGTTCCTTTTTGATTATAGAATCATAAATTCCCCCTGCGGTGACATTGTTCATTTGCGACATATTTTCGTCGATAAACCGCTCGTAATGCCCCAGATCGAGATCGGTTTCCGCGCCATCTTCGGTTACAAAAACTTCTCCATGTTGATAGGGACTCATGGTTCCCGGGTCTACATTCAGGTAGGGATCAAACTTCATAATGGTTACTTTTAATCCCCTTGATTTTAACAAAAATCCTAAAGAAGCACAGGCAATTCCTTTCCCCAAAGACGAAACAACGCCGCCGGTTACAAAAATAAATTTCGGTTCTGATGCGTTATTGATGTTCACTCAAAATCCCTCTTTTTTTGATTAAGTTTTCTACTGTTTCAACATCTTCCGGCATATCCACACCCGGAGAAAAATTCCGAGTTTCGATTACTTTTATTTTGTATCCTTTCTCTAAAATTCGGAGTTGTTCTAGCTTTTCCTGCTGTTCTAAAATGCCTTCCGGCCATTTCAAAAATTCCATTAAAAATGTTTTTCGATATACATAAACCCCAATATGGCGATACAATGCAGGTAACGGTTTAAAATTTCCATCTCGTACGTGCGGAATAGGTGCGCGAGAAAAATAAATTGCATTTAGGGATTCATCAACAATGGCTTTAACAACAGATGAACCCCGCCATTCCGTTTCATTTTTAATTGAGCATCCCAGGGTGGCGACGTTCAATTGAGGATTCGTTTGTAATTCTCGCACCGCTTTCCCAACTGCTTGCGGAGAAATCAGCGGCTCATCACCTTGCAAATTTACAATGATTTCCACATCGATGTCTTTCGCAACAAAACCAACTCGCTCGCTGCCGTTGCGAATGTTGCCGGGAGTCATTAACACTCTTCCACCGAAGTTATTCACCGCATCAAAAATTCGCTGGTCATCCGTAGCAACCATAACGGTATCGACCGCCGGGATTTGTAAAGCATTTTCGTAGACCCATTGGATCATGGGTTTACCGGCAAGTTTAGCCAGGGGTTTTCCCGGAAAGCGCACGGATGCATATCGTGCCGGGATAATAACAACGACGGGAAGCATTATTTTATCACCTTTGGCACCTTAAAAAAGGTTGCGCTTTTGGATGGGGCGTGTTTTACGGCAACTTCGGCTGGAAGAGAGGGGTACGTTTCATCTTTTCGAAAAGCATTTGTTTGCCCGGTAGTATGGCTTAACGGCTCGACATTATCGGTATTCAACTCATTCAGCTTTTCGATATAGCCTAAAATTTGGTTTAATTCTTCAGACAACTTTGTTTTTTCATCATTACTAAAATCTAATTTCGCAAGGGCTGCTATCCGCTCGACAACATCAATTGTAACTGCCATATTCTATCTCTCTTAACATTTTTATTAACAGCTATTTACACCATTGAAAAGATCGCTTTTCAGGCATAAAAAATCGTGGAAGATAGTGCAATTCTATAATTCAGAATATGCTGATCTTCCACGAGGTTCTCCAAAATCAAGCTTTCGAATAAACTATATATATTTCAAAAGCCCAAAAAATTCTAACAAAATCGTGTGAAAATAAAAAGAGGAAGGTGAAAAAACAAACAATAATACGAATAATTGAGGCATAAAAGTTTAGGAAATCTCTCGTCATGCTTTCATTCTTTCCGAAAAGATTTCCTAAACATACAGGCTTCGCGAAACTCCGCAGTTAACTTATTTGAAGTAAAAGTTTATTGGGTTTAATGGTTTTCCTTTAAAGTGAACCTCATAATGTAAATGGGAGCTGGTAGCAAGGCCGGTTTTTCCAACTTCGCCAATCTTATCTCCCCGTTTTACAAATTGGCCTTTACGAACATATATTTTATTCATGTGCCCGTAAATGGTTTTAAATCCATATTTATGATCAATGACAATTTGTAATCCGTATCCGCCATTTCTTCCCGATTTTACAACCTGCCCGTCGGCTGAGGCAATTATTGGTGTGCCTTTATTTGTCGCCAAATCAATTCCTTTATGGAAATGCATCTTTCGATGGATCGGGTGGCGGCGCATGCCGAACCCGCTAGAAACGTAAGCATTATGAACGGGTTTAAGCACTGGTAAATATCTTAACGAATCCTGTCGCCTTTCCACTGTTGTCAGCAATTTTTCATAGCTTTCTTTTTCAAGGCGCACTTCCCTTTCGAGCTTTTCAAGCAATTTTAAACTATTAAAAAGCTCGTTGCCAAAAGAAAGTTCGCCAACATTGATCGGGTTATTTGCTTCCGGATCCGCTCCTCCAATACCAACTTCTCGAACATCAGGATTTATCGGAGGCAAATCCAGCATCGCCCGGATTTGATCGTCTCTTTGTTCCAAAAAACCAATGTTGGTCGTAATATCGGATATTTTTAAGGTACTTTTCTCCCGTTCACTTTGGAGGATTTTATTCTCGTTTTTAAGATTGGCGATCTTCGAGTTTTGGCTAAAATCGACAATAATATCAACGGAATATTTTAGCGATAAAATCGTAATACCTAAAATAATTGAAGCAACGATAAAGATTTTCTTAAACGAAAGGTTAAACTCTTTAACACCCGAAGATTTCGGGTTTACATAAATAAGCAATGGCTTTTTTTTCATTCAGCACACCCCAGACTTAGTCTCTTGACCCATTATCCATGTAACACACATCACAAATTACAATCAAAAAATAACTAAATTGAATATTTTTGTCAACACCTCTGTAAAAAATAGACTTAAAGAATTTATTTTTATTAAATTTTTCTATCACAAATCATCAAAAACACGCCTTAAACCCAATAATATACCACATTGCCAATTAACTTAAAAAATAATTATTCAGGATATTTAATATAAAGATTAAGCAGGGTGGTTAGGAAGGTCACAAAATTTATGAGAAAGATACGTAGTGCATTATTATCGACCTATTGGAATAAAGCTTTAATGCTGCCCCATGTTTTTGCAAGGCTGCTTATTTTAAAACTCACAAATATCGATTCCGAAAGTTGCGAGGTGCTATCCGATCTTCTTATCCTTAATCGATAATAATAAATGTTTTTGACATTGGTTAAATTGTTATCAAAATACTCATATTCACTATTACTACCTTTTGGCGCTACTTCGCCAATTTTTGAATAATCTTTGTTATTAACACTTCGTTCTACAAAAAATACCTCAATGTTATCTTCACTACCGGTTTTCCAATTTAATATAATTCTATTTTCCGATGGAACACCGCTAAATTCAATAATGATGGTATCGGCATAAGCAACTGTAACAATTGCAAGAATGCTGATTAAGCCTATAATTCGTTTTTTCATAGATTTATCAATCATTAATAAAAAGAAAAAATTACAGTTTTTCGTTCAAAAAAGCAAGGTTCTATTTCATATTTTATTCACAAATAAATTTTAGAAATCAAACCCCAAAGAAAAATAAAGAAGATCGCGCTTTTCAAATAATTTTGAATATGTTAGCTGAACCGGTCCTAATAAAGAATTTATGGCAATGGAAGCTGATACAGAATGCAAAAAATCCTTGCTGCCGATTCTATCCTCTGCTGTTTCCCATGCTGCGCCGGTGGAATAGTTTGCGATGATAAAAGCCTCTATCGGTAAACTCCAGTCCAGACGATAGCGTAAATCAATACCGCCATGAATATATTGTCGACCAAATATTTCTTTTTGATAGAGGCCGGGAAACTTTTTTTGTCCGCCTAAAAAGAAGAATTCGGAAAATGGTAATGTTAAATCTGCCGTTCCGCCATAAACATAAGGATGCAAATTAAATTTTTGCGTAGCCGGATAATAGCCTTCTAACCCTAAAAAAATTTTAGTATACGATACATTACTTCCCAAAATCTGCTGGCTTCCAGCCTCCCAAAACCAGCGATTGTAAACCCCGCTATTGGGGAATGGTAGTCTATCGCGTTTATCAACCACAGAGTGTATTGCAAACGTGCGCAGTTGAGAGCGTTGATTGGAGAGGCCCGGATTTGGCGATTGCAAGTCAACATCTTCCAATCGTAGTTCAGCGGAAATTAATCCCAGGCGTTGGATTTGTTGTCCAATCGAGAATTTTGCACCCCTGCGGATTGTACGATATTTTTCGAGTTTTACAAAGTTTTCAAAATAGCGATCTCTTCTTTCATCATAATAAAATCTTAAACGTGCGGTTAAGAAGGTTTTATAAAGGCGAACGGTGTAAAAAAGTGCTTCCACTCGCCGTACAAAATCACCGATTGAGCCGAACACACTTACTTTGCTTCCGGTTCCGAGGAAATTATCTTCCAATAATTCCAAAAAGCCTTCTGTTTTTCTTTCCAGGGAATAATGCGCGCCTAACCGGGCGAGAGCGTATTTTTTTTCCTTAACCTTTATGATTAATAAGTGCTTATCGTTTTCATTTTCTAAGTTGATTAATACTCTGTCGAACAGGTTTGTGGAATAAATATTGTTTATTCCCTGGCTTGCGCGAGCGGCCTGGAAAAGTTCCCCGGCTTTTAAAGGAAATTCTCGGATAATCACAGAATTCCGGGTGGTATGATTCCCAACGATTTTGATATTTTCGATATAACCTTCATCAATATCAATAAAAATGGTACGGCTTTCGGGCTTGTATTCTATTTTTTTTATTTCCGCCAGGGAATGGCCTTTTTGAATGAGTTGATTTCTTAAATGCTTTAACTGCTTATGTAACACCTTGATATTTAACCGCTTATCTTTTAGTAGGTTTTTGGTTTCTTCTATCAATGAGGCCGGTAAAATATGAGAGTGGCGAATGTGAGCATCCGTCAATTGCGGCTGTTCTTTTCCAACAAACATAACTGTTCGCTGATCAACCGCTCCTTGAATACCCGCGGCCACATCTTCGAAATAACCGCTCTCATACATGATGTTTAAATCGTGAATAATGTCAGATTGGAAAAATGGGATGCCATCAGGATTTCCATGAGAAATGGTTTTTACCAATGGGGATGCAAGCGGTTTAAACTTTAATTGGCCTTTCAGCATTTCGAATATTTCTTGAGAAACTCCCTTAAAACCAATTTCAACTGCCCGGCCTAAATATTTATCAGTATATCCTCCCGGAATATGATTTTTTACTGTTAAGGCTTTCAACGAGTCGAGGTGGCTTAGTGCCGCCTGGTATCCTGCTCGAACAATCAGATCAACTTCTTTAAAATCCCCGCCTTTAAACCGTTCCAACTCCGGTTGCAGTACAATGTCTGCTTTTAAACGGCTTTCTTCCGTTGGCGCTTGCATCATAATTGTGGTAACTTGGTCCGCAACCTCCCACGGGGCGTTAATTTCATTTTTTTTTCGTAGCGACGATGTCGCATCAACAGCGATAATTACATCTGCCCCTTCTTTAATGGCAACATCTACCGGAAGGTTGTCTGTCATTCCACCATCTACCAGCATCATGCTGTCAATTTCTACCGGTGCAAAAAATAAAGGAAATGCCATGCTGGCATTCATTGCCTCGGCAAGGTCGCCGTGGTCCAAAACCACCTTTTCCCCACTGATTAAATCCGTCGCAACTGATCGAAAAGGAATTTTAAGGCTGTTAAAGTCATTGGCAGCTTGAAAGTTTGCTTTTAGTAATTGATTATAAAATGTCTGGAAAACCCGCTGTCCCTGGGTTATGGAAGACGGTATTACCGGCACAATTCCATCTAACCGGAATTGGATCAGGTGTCGCCGCGGTATGCTTTTTTGGGACAGGAAGAGATGCTGGCGATTGGCTTCATCATTAAAGATACGACTGAGATCGGTATCCTCTACGATTTTGCGGATTTCATCGGCAGAAAATCCCGCGGCATAAAATCCACCGACAATACTGCCAATACTGGTACCAACAATTAAATTGACTGGGATGTTATGCTCTTCCAATGCCTTTAGAACACCAATATGAGAAAGCCCCCGGGCACCGCCGCCGCTTAATACAAGTGCAATTTTTGTCTTTTTTAATGGATAATAGGAAATGTTTTGCAGCGGTAATAGCGGGGTCGATTCTTTTTCGAGTGTAATAAAAATTTCTTTTCCCGACTCGTTAGCAAGGAGTGGCAAGAATCCACAAAGTAGAAAAAATAGGCATATTCCGTACAGGTAAGTTTTTCGGCAAAGGTATGATATATTCATATCACTCAAACGAGTGTATTATATATAGGTTCAATTGGGTTGATTAAAAAACAAATCAGGAGTGCCACACAGTGGTGGCTACGCCATAAAATTTATCTTACGCCTGGAGTGGCCCGTTGTGCAAAATGAATTTTGCACTCCTATCTAAGTATTACTCTTTCGCTTGATCGGTTTGCGATTCTCGCGATAAAATCTCGTAATAGGATTTTATGAACTCTTTGTATTCGGATGAATAGCCTTCTTTTAACGATTCCAGCAGTTCTTTCCGCAGGCGGTTTTCGCGTTCAATCAATTCCTGTTTTAATTCCGGCGGCGATTTTGTTAGGGAGTTCTTTTCGCGTTCGGCCTGGCGTTTTTTGGAGTATTCCCGTTCGCGAACCGATTTTTGAGCGTCCAGTAATCGTGATAGAATTCGCTGCTGTCTCTCAATTACCTTTGGATCTATTTTTTGCTTTTGTAAATCAGCAATAACCTCTTCCATTTCTTCACCCAACTCTCCTAAACGGCCCAAAACATCATTGCGATTGGAATTTCCGTTTTGTTCGGTAAGATTTTGCAGCGATTGCTGAATCATTCGTTGCTGTGCCGCTAATCTCCCCATCGCTTCCGGTGAAGGTTGTCCATTCGGTCCCTGTTGTTGAAACAGAGACATCGATTCCTGGTTTAGCTGTCCCTGCTGCCCCGCCATTTGCTGAAGCTGCTCCATAAATTGCTCAAACCCGGAAGCAGAGGCAGACTGCGCCAGGTTATTCATGGAATTTTGCATTGACATAATGGCTTTATTAAAATTCGACATTGCGCTTTTTTGAGAGCGTGCCGCACTGCGCGGGTTGCGGTTTTCTAACCCATCCAGGGCGCTTTCCATATCTTCCATCATCGAGGACAAAATCTCACTCATTTGGGGAGAAATAAAAAAGGATTTTTGGGAAATATCCACTAATTGTTCGACAATGTGATTAGCATTTTCGCGCAACTGGGATTGCTGGCGGGCAATATCTGTAATTTGGTTGGAAGCGACATCCGTTTTATTGGATCTTTCCAGTAATTGCTCCTGCTGAAAGGAAGATCTCAGCATATCCTGCTGCACCTTTTGCATCGCCTGCATTAGCTCTTGCTTTTGCATTTGGTTCATATTTTGCTGAGCTTGCTGCATCATACTTTGCATCATTTCGAGCTGCTTTTTCAGTTCTTCCCCGCTCATTTGCGATTGCTGCATCTGGCCTTGCTGAATTTGCTGCTGCATTTGCTGCATCTGCTGAGTTAGCTC
>CAXHHS010000226.1:0-9035 GCA_964015645.1 uncultured bacterium | reverse complement strand
GACAGAACTTATGCCGTACCACTTTAAGCGGGGTAATGGGAATATTCCATAATCCATACATCGTTGTGCGTACATTTAGCCCGATCCCCGTCACTAAATGCCGGGCGCGAAATTCATTGACCGTATCCGCTGCTACCACTGTGTTCAGCGAATCTACAAATTTATAATCGATGAATTCCGGCACCCATAATTCCGTAAAATTCATAGAGGGCGTAACGCTAAAGTGCTTTAATATTTTTGTTGAGTAGGAAGGCCTGATGGTGTGCTGCCAGCCGCTTCGCCGGCTATTGTTAAAGGAAATAGCCTGCCCGGTGGAATCGAACGCGGTTGCCCGGCGCGATGCGGAAGACTTTAGCCGGGTTTCGTAACTATATTTAATATTGTTATACCAGGCTGCGCCGCCCAATCTTCCGCCCCTGTAAGGAATTAGGGTGCGAGTTGGCTGAGTGTAAGAAAGATCCGGGAAATCGAAATCCAATTGTTCGGTTTGCAAATTTTCCAGGCGGCGAATATTGGCTGTCAACACTCGAGAGCCGGAAAAGGTTTTTCGAAACGTTGCAGTTGCCGAAAGCGTTTGGTTTGTGCGCTGATCGAAATCAGAATAAAAATCCTGGCGGAAATCCTTATCGCTGGCAAAACTGCCGCTTCCGTTAAGCGACATGGTTTTCCCGATTTGCTGGGCGTGATTAAAACTTAATTGCCAACGCTCCCGCCGCGCACCGGTGGTTACATCTTTGGGAGAATAACTACCGCGCACGCTACCGTTAAATGAATAACGCTTTTTATAATTGAAGTTACCATTCATTAAAATGCCGGTTTTTTCGTAAAACGTTCCCAAAAGAGTCGCATCCCAATAATCGCTTGGTGCCCAATAATAGCCAAAGTTTTCCAGAAAGCGGCCGCCAAAACTATTTTGCCCAAAGGTAGGAAGAATAATACCGGAACGCCTTCCTCGTCTTAACGAAAAAACTGCAAATGGAACGCCGATAATCGGCACGTCGGCAATGTAAAGCACCACTGGTTTAGCGTTCGCCTCTTTATTTAAGCGAACGCGCATTTTGGAGCTGCAAAAGTGAAAGTGGGGATGATCGAGATCGCAAGTGGTAAAACATCCTCCTTCGATAAACAGTGTTTCCTGACCCACTTTGCGGATATCTTCTCCCCTATAATAACCGGGTTGTATTTTTGTTTTCCCCTCCAGCACTTTTCCGCGATTATTTTTAAAATCGTATTCCAGGCGATATCCTTCTATAGGCCCCGATCCTCTTTCCGTTAAAATCGGCTGGCCGCGATAAACCGGAAGCCCCAACGAATCAACGGAATCTGCAACAGCAACGCCTTCGGCAATAATTTTGTTCTTCGTCCAATCAATATTGATGGTTTCCGCAGTCAATGTTACGGCCTGGTATTCAATTTTGGCGTTGCCGTGCAGGTGAGTTAAATTATCTGCAATGGAAAAGGAAATACTTTCCGCCCAATATTTAATTTTTCCTTCAACCTGCGAGCCGGAAGGTGGCGTTAGTGTTTTTAGCGAATCCACACCCGAAGTCGGAAGTGAATCCAATGGAGCGGCATTAGATGAGTCCGGTTGTTGAGCGGACAATATTCCGGGGGCGCATAAAAAGGCAATCAACAAAAACCGAAATAGCAACTGTGTGTCAATGAGTTCATGGGGAAATATGTTGGCGCACTTTATGGAAAAAAGTGTAAAAATTCCCCGCCTTACAAAGAGCCTGCCCTGAGCTTGTCGAAGGGAGGGGACAGCATCGCGAAGCGTCCAGCAAACGATGCAGGGGTGGTTGACGCCGCTATACCGAGCTAACCACCCCTGATTTGCTCGCGGCTTAGCAGCCACTTCGTGGCTGACGCTTCGCAAATCTGTCCTCTCCTTGAAAAGGCGGGAAATTTTTTGTATTCTTATTGCAAAAATTCTCACAGCATTTCCGTTTTTAACTTGCAATTATTTCTACAATCGAGTATCCTAACAGTTTCAGAATCGACAAAATTAATGCCAATAAAGTAAATTTTACAAATAATTGTTTATTATGGCCTATATCTACGGTAGAAACCCGGTTTTGGAAGCGCTGCAAGCTGGTAAGCCAATTCAAAAAATATATATCCAACATGGCAATCAATCCGGTAAAATCCGCCAGATTTACCACCTGGCACGACAGGAAAAAATTGCTGTCACTAATGCCGATAGCAAAAAATTACGGCAAATGGTCGGCGATAGCATTCACCAGGGGATTGTTGCGCTAATTTCGCCGGTACGGATTTTAGCCTTTGATGAACTGCTCGGTACACTTTCCCAACAGTTTAAAGCAACGAAAAAGCGACAAGAACCAAATAGAATTTCGTCATTATCTTTGGTGATCGCTGATCGAATTCAAGACCCGCACAACATGGGCGCAATCATTCGTAGTGCAGAAGTGTTTGGTGCTCAAGGTGTCATTTTCTCCACCCGCGAAACCGTGCCAATAACCGAAACGGTGGTAAAAGCCTCTGCCGGTGCTGCGTTACATTGCCCCCTTTACCGGGCCGATAATTTAGGGCAGGCGATTGATCGCTTAAAGAAAACCAATTTCTGGATTTACGGCGCGGCTTTGGACACGGATGCTTTGATTTGGGAAGTTGATTTTAACCGCCATTGCGCCATCATCATCGGCAGTGAGGAGAAGGGCATTCGGCCATCGTTACAGAAAAAATGCGATCAACTGTTTAAAATACCGCAATTCGGCAAAACGCAATCTTTGAATGCATCGGTTGCAGCAGGCATCGTATTGTCGGAGATGAAACGGCAGCAAGCTAATCAACGTTGACAGATCGACAAGCATAATTCCTTTCTTAAATTTTCCCCAAACTTTTTCTTTGAATCCCACCATTCCTGCCATATATTCGGCGGATTGTAGAAAATGCAATTATTGGAGGCAAGCTAACGTTATGTATTTACAAGAGTTTGATCGATTAGTGAAGATAATGAGCCGTTTGCGGAAAGAATGTCCCTGGGATAGAGAGCAGACGCCGGAATCGCTGCGGCAATACATTTTGGAAGAAGCCTATGAAACCATTGAAACTATTGACGCCCAAAATTGGGATGAGCTAAAAAAGGAGTTGGGCGACCTTCTTTTGCAAATCGTATTTCAGGTCGAAATTGCGAAGGAGAATAGCCGTTTTACGCTGGCAGAGGTTATCGAAAACATCAGCAACAAATTAGTAGAGCGGCATCCGCATGTGTTTGGTGATACGTCGGTAAAAAACGCTGACGACGTTCGCGACAATTGGGAGCAAATCAAACAAAAATCCGAAAACCGGAAATCGATTTTGGAAGGCGTTCCGAAAAACTTCTCCGCCTTGTTACGCGCACAGCGCATTCAGGATAAAGCATCGCAAGTTGGCTTCGATTGGGAGGATGCTGCCGCGGTTATCGATAAAGTGAAAGAAGAGATTGCCGAAGTTCAAGAAAGTGAAACCCCGGAAGAATTGGAAATGGAAGTCGGAGATTTGCTGTTTTCGATTGTGAATTTTTGCCGCTTTCGCAACATCAATGCGGAAGATGCCCTGCGAAAAACGACTAATAAATTTATTACGCGTTTTCAATACATCGAGCAAAATCTGGCAGAAGAAAGCCAATCTCCCCGCGAAGCTAGTCTTGAAAAAATGGAAGAATTGTGGGAAGAGGCTAAGTCGATAGACGCTCGTTGATGCCAAGCGGCGGTTGCCTATAGGAGTCACGAGAACAACTCGAATGAATGAGGAAAACAGTGAATCGGTGAATGGAGAATTCTCCGGTTCCCCGGTTCAGTTGCCACGAACACAAAGTATTTTCACAAGAAGAATTCTCGATCAGCCCACGGAATTCTGCCTGGAGAAAAAATGCTCCTGAAGTTTGTTAATTTTACACTCGTTTTCTCAGTTAGCCTCAATTTGATATTGATTTGGCTATTGCTAAAACAAAAATCGAAAACGCCGCTTATATACATTTTTTCAGCTATCGTTGCCTTATTCGCTTTAGACAGTATCGGGGTTTTATATTTCCTTAACCCGGTTATTCCTGACTATAGCATCATATTGGGGCAGTTGCATGTGATATTCGCTGCATGGCTACTGGCCGGGTTATGCTTTTTTACCAGCAATTTTACGTATGCCAGCCATATTCCACGACTATCGATCAGTAGTATTGTTGTATTTGCAACTGCCGGTGTTTTGTCGGTTATGGCATTAGCGAGCTACATTGTTCCGGACGTTCATCGTTTTGAGAATATGAGTATTCCGGTATATTCTGCAAACTTCTGGTTGTTCATTGCTTACTTTTTTACAATCACGATTTTTATTTTTTATGAAATTTTACGACGACGGGATATGGCTGCTCATCCAGCAGAATTAGCTGCTGTAGGCGAGTTACTGGCATTTATTGCGCCACTCACCGTCGGATTTTTGATGTGTATTTATATTCTCCCCTTTTTTTGGCCGGAGCAACCCCTGCTGTTTTCCGGTTATGCTTTATTGAGTTTATTGCTTTATGTTTGCGCCACACGCTACCAGCTTTTGGAAATCACCGGCAGTAATCAACATACGCTACCGCAATTTACGGTTGCCGCTACTTTTATGCTGATTTTCTATTTCACTCCCGGGGAAAGCCATACCTTTAGTACTGTTTTTCTGAGTATTCCACTGCTCATCGCCTGCACCCTGGTGGGGCAATATATTTTGATGTTGCTAACCAATAATTTAAAACGCGTACAACCGGGTTATAGCGAAACAATGGGAACGAACGAAAACGTTGAACATCTTTCCGCAAATATCATAAAAATTACAGAACGGCCACAATTATGGGAACATCTTTCGGCATTTTGTAAAGAGATATTCGATACTTGCCGTTTTGCCGCCATTTCCCTTCAGCAAGATGTAAATCCCTACCACATTGATTTTGTGGATAATTTTACGGAAGAAGAAATAGCGTCGCTAATCGATAAAAATGTCACTTTGCTGGAAACATTGCAGCGCGAAAAACAGATCGTTAATAAGTTCAATTTAGCCCCGGAAAGCGAAGAATACGATATTATGAATCATCTAAAACTTTATCTCGCAATCCCATTGCTGACTGAAAATAAATTAACCGATATTATTCTGTTAGGCGGAGATCGCCAGCATGCACCGTTTCCGCAGCGTAATATTGAAATGCTCAAATCGATGAGCGTTCAGTTTGCCGCCGCCGTGGAGAACATTCGAAAAATCGAAAACCGCTTTCAAACGGAGAAGATAGATGGATTGGCAATGTTAGCCTCGCAGGTCGCCCACGATTTCCGCTCTTTTATGGCGTTGACCAAAAATTATTTTTCCGAAAATGCTCGTCTTAAAAAACATGCTAATTATATGGAAAATATGGTTGGAGATTTGCTCACCTATTCTCGCCCGCAAGCGCTCAAGTTAACGCCGGTTAATATCGATCAACTAATTGATATGGGGTTGGAAGGAATTGAAATTTCCGATTACGTTGTGCTGGAAAAAAAATATGCGCCAAATGCGCCGAAAATTCCTCTGGATATCCATCAAATGCGCCGTGTTTTTGCCGGTTTAATCCAAAATGCCCTGCGTGCCATGCGGATGAGTGAGGGCGAAAAAATACGCATCACCACTCGTCTGGAAAAAACGCGCACCCGCTTAAACCGCCGACAATGGCTGCACATTGAAATCAAGGATGAGGGCCTGGGCATTCCGGAAGAGTTTATGGATCGAATTTTCGATCCCTTTTTTACCACTTACAAAACCGAAGGCAGCAGCGGCTTTGGCCTTGCCATCATCAAACAGACAATTACCCGGCATGGCGGATTCATCGAAATAAACAGCGAGCCGGGGAAATATACACCTGTCAATATTCGGCTGCCATACCAAAATTCAGATTGAAAATTTGTTATCAATTTTCAATCTTAGGAGTTGTTATGAGCGATAGGGTTAGCAAAATTTTGATTGTGGAGGATAATGATCTCTGGAGCGAAAGCTACCGGCAATGGATTGGCGATCATTATCAAATAAAATCTGCCATCAACAAATCGGAAGCGCTGCGGTATTGCGAAACATTTGAGCCGGATTTGATTATCCTCGACCTCGGTCTTCCGCAAATCACCGATGGTTTAAATTTGTTAGACGAGCTGGTTAAAACCGGGCAGGATTACCAGATTATCGTTGTCACATCCTACAAAGAACACCAGTACGCGTTGGAAGCGCAAAAAAAAGGCGCCTACTCCTATTTTTCCAAAAGCGATGAAAGCCTGGAAGAAGAACTCCCTCACCTTGTAAAACAAGCATTACGAATGCAATTGTTAGAGCGGGAAAATAATGCCTTACGCTCCAAGCTGGAACAGAATGTTCGCTTCGATGATATTGTTGCCGTTAGCAAGCAGATGCAGCAAGTGTTGGTCACCATTGAACGCCTGAAAAATAGTATGGAACCGGTGTTAATTACCGGGGAATCCGGCGTGGGAAAGGATGTGATAGCACGGCATATCTTTAAACAAAGTATGCGTTTGAAGGAAAATTTTGTCGCCATCAACTGCGGTGCGCTGCCCGGCAATTTGCTGGAAAGCGAACTGTTCGGCTACGAAAAAGGCGCCTTTACCGGCGCAGCCAAAATGACCCGCGGGAAATTTGAACTCGCCAACAACGGCACATTGTTTATGGATGAAATCGGCGATATGCCCCTGGAATTACAAGTAAAGTTGCTGCGTATCCTGGAAAACAAACGCTTTTATCGCCTGGGCGGAGAGCGGGAAATCGAAGTTAACTTTCGTTTGATCTCCGCTACAAATCAACCGTTGATGGAAATGGTAAAAGAAGGAAAATTTCGCGAAGATCTTTACTACCGGCTAAACGTCATCCCCATCCACATTTCCCCGTTACGCGAGCGCCCGGATGATATTCCGGCAATGATCGACTACTTCACGGAAAAATTCTGCCGGGAAAACGATATGGAGCGCCCGAAGTTCACCAATCGATTTATGGCCTTTTTATCACACTTGCAATGGGAAGGCAATGCCCGCGAATTGGAAAACACCCTCAAACGCCTCATTCTCACCAATCAGCAGCAAATCGACATCGAAAACCTACCACCGGATATTCTGGAAAACACCAACAATTTCCTCGACCAGGCGCTGGCCAACGAATTAACGCTGGAAGAAGTCTCCCGCATTTATGTGAAAATGGTGTTGGATTTGAAGAAAGGAAATAAAAAAGAAGCCGGTAAAATGTTAGATATAAATTACCGGACGTTGATGGGAAAGTTGAGCTAATCGTTTGCAATTCGAGCCGTTTTATTTTGCCACAAATTCGCACTGATAGGCACCGATAAAATCAACTAAAAATCCGTGATAATCCGTGCAAATCAGTGGCTAAAATAAACACTATATAAATGCAAAATCTGCAGCTTGTTCGCTCATATTTCTTCTTGCATATCGCTTTTTAACGCCGCCTCAAACTCCTTCCCCTCATCTACCGCCAAAACTATCTGATTTACAGTTTCGCTCAATCCAAAGAAACCGCTTGCCGTCAGCGGATTTTTTAACGTGAGCAGAAACTGCGGCTCGCCAAAAACAACAGCATTCAACAAACCCGGTATCTTGCGGTCGATCTCTTTAATCGGCTGTAAACTTTCAATCTCGGAGCATGGGATGTTGAGGGTCCAGCGCAAGCCAATGCGAATGCGAAGCGTGTCGCCGGACAGTAAAATCGGGCGCAGGCGCATAGCGTTAAAATCGCCGATTAGCCAAAAGATGCTGTAAATGCTCAACGCCGTGAAAATCCAGGCAGCGGTTACGCTCCAATTTTGCAGCAGCAGGTGAATGGCAATGGTTTCCACGACAACCATCAAACAAACAATGGCCATCACCGCCGGCCAGCCGCATTCCCGGTAATAAGAAAATGCCCGCTCATTTTCTCCCATCAGCGGTTCTTTGCGCCAGCTAAAAAACGCAAAATAAAACGTGGCAATTTCCGACGCAAACACATCTGCCGCGCGGTTATTCCCCAGCGTTTGCCGCAGGCTAATGGATAAACTTTCGTAGAAATCCGGTGCCCGGGACTTTGCTTGCCGGAATGCTTTTACAGTGTTGTTCACTTTCCAAATAATGTAGCCAACAGCAAATATTTCTGCCGGTGCAACTAACAGTTTCACCATATTGAGATAAGTATGATGATTTCCAGGAAGCAGCAGGGATGCCAAAACCAAGCTGAGTAAAAACACCGGCACCAGCGAAATAGCCGGGGCTTTTTTAGTGCGAACCACTAAAAAGTAATACAATACCGGAATCACAATGGTCAAATCGGCGGTGATGCCAAATGCCAGTGCATCAGCGTTTTGTAAAAATTGGGTGGAATTTACAAGCAAAAAACAGGTGGTATAAATACCGGCCAGCAGAACCAGGAAAGACGAAATGCTGTAGCGTTGAATGAATACCATGATACCTCCTTTTATCTGTTTTTAAACACCATCGGATACAATATACCATTCGCCAGGGCGACAGCCGAGAATACGATGAGCGCATCCAGAATATTCCAAAAATAAAAATCTTTCGGATGGCTATAGTGATTCATATAAATCGCGCTAACACTGGCAAAAAATATCCAGGCAATGGCAAACACTTTCAGGCTTTTGAGAATATCATTGCCGACAATTACCGGTTGCAAAAGGTGGAATAACCAGACAATGGTAAACCACATCATGAAATTATAGAAGTAAGACGTCACCCAATCGACAGTTGTAAATTCCATGTTAAAATAGGTGGCGTGCTGCTCCATCTCCCCAAATAGATAGGGGAAAATCAATGGAATTTCAATTAACCCGATGATTAGGTAGCGTATCAGATTGAGAACGATTACCAGTACGAATAACCGAAAAAATACTTTCATGTTACTCACTTGCTCCCTGCAATCGCTTCGCCGTCTCCTCCACCTCACTCCAAACCCGCAACATATTGCCGCCGCAGATTTTCTCGATGTCTGCTTCCGAATAATCGCGTTTTAACAATTCGTAAATGATATTG
>CAXHHS010000225.1:0-9081 GCA_964015645.1 uncultured bacterium | reverse complement strand
CCGGCTTTTAGCATATTTGATATGCTCCGCCTGGCTGGCAGGGGCAAGGGAAAGGTATTTTTGATAGGCTGAAATTGCGGATTTATTGCTGCCCATATCGTCATACGCCACGGCTTTGTAGTAGTAAGCCCAGGTGTAAGCAGGATCTTTGGCAATGGTTTTATCATAATCGCCAATGGCCTGGCTATAGCGGTGGCGTTTGTGATTGGCGCGCCCGCGATTATAGACCGCCTGGATGTAATTCGGATCTAATTCCAGCACTTTATTATAATCGGCGATGGCTTCTTTATACAGCCCGACTTCCGCATAGGCAACCGCACGATTGTAGTAAGCGTCGGTGTACTTGGGGTCGACTTCAATCGTATTGTAAAAGTCGTCTACCGCTTTGGAGTGATTGCCAATGTGATAATAGGCGCTCCCGCGATGAAAATACGCTAACGTCAGCGATGTATCCAATGCAACCGCTTCATTAAAACTGGCAATGGATTTTTTATATTGCTCCTGGTTATAATAAATCATGCCGCGTTTAAAATAGATTTCGGCGCCGGGCTGTTTTTCCAGCACCTTTCCATAATCGGCAATCGCTTCTTCATACATCGAGTTTTGCTCGTAAAGCGCGGCGCGTTTGGCGTAAATTTCTGCCATTTCCGGGTTAAATTCCAGGGCTTTTCCGTAACTCTCGATGGCTTCTTTCACCGAATTTTGAAAGGAGAAAATATCCCCGCGGCGGATATAGACTTCGATGAAAGACGGATCCGCTTTGGCAGCATCGGCATAATCCGCCAATGCTTCTTTGTAGAGGGATTGCGCCTGGTATAACATACCGCGATACAAATAAGCCCTGGGATAATTTTTATCGGATTTTATGGAATTTTTAGCTTCCTTTAACGATTTTTTTAAATCGCCTTTTTCATTTTTTTCAATCGCTTTAAACAGCTTTTCTGCGGTTTTCTTTTTGATTTTGCCGGACAAAAAATCTTCCGCGACGGCTTTGCTAAATTGTGCGGATTCGTATTCCGGATCGAGGGTCAGGGCATTTTCAAAAGCGGCTTTGGCCTTCTCAAATTTCTTTTTGGTTCCGAATTTTACGCCTTCCAAATAGGCAGAATGGCCGGGACTTTCTTTTTGGGAGTTGTTACTGCTGTCGTTATTACCCCAGGCAATTCCCAGTGCCAGAGTTACCAGGATTAGTGATTTTAAAAAGAGGTTCATGCAATTTCTTCCTTTTATATTTTTCGCCAAACTTCCACCTCGAAATTCCGGGGTGGCACTCCTGTTTTTTGCCAAACTGAAGTTTGGCACTCCTTTTAAATATCGTTTAATTTAGGCGATATTGCAAAACACTATTTCATCTAAATTCATTTCTAAAATAGCCGATCTATACGATTCTTTTTAATCGATTGTGCTGCCATCAAAGCGCAGCCACGTACACCATGTATTAAACCGGCAAAACGTTTATCTTTAGTATACCCTTTTTTGTAACGTGCATAAATTTGCTGAATGATAACGGCGATTTTGAACAGGCCATACGAGTAGTAAAAAACAATATCGCTAATATCTTGCCCGCTTAACGTTGCATAACGCTCCGCGATTTCGATTCGCCTAGGATTACCGGGGATAGTCGTTGGGCTTAGCTGCATTTTTCTAAGCTCCGGCGGATCATCGGGGTCTAACCAATACGCCAGCGACGTGCCCAAATCCATCAGCGGATCACCCAATGTTGCCATTTCCCAATCCAACACTGCAATTACCTGCGACCAATCCTGTGAATCTAAGACGATATTATCATATTTAAAATCGTTGTGAATCAGGGAGACCTGTTTTTCAGCCGGGATATGATCTTTAAGCCACCTGGCAACATACTCTATCTCGGGAATATCATCGGTTTTCGCTTTGATATATCGTTTGGCCCATCCTTCAACCTGTCGTTGAATATAGCCGGATGGTTTGCCGAGGTCAGCCAATCCCGCGGCAGCATAATCAACCGCATGAAGCTCCACAAAACAATCGACAAAAGCAGCAGCAATGCCTGCCATTAATTGCGGTTTGGGGTATATTTCCACAGGCATATTGGGACGCAAAATAACCCCTTCCACCCGCTCCATGATGTAGAATGGTGCGCCAATCACGCGATCATCATCACAATATAACAACGGCTTCGGTGCTTTAGCATAAACCGGGGCCAGGTGCGATAGCACATTAAATTCCCGCGGCATATCATGGGCGGATTTAATATTTGTGCCAAATGGCGGCCGGCGCAACACGAATTCGCGCTCTCCAATTTTGAGAAAATAGGTCAGGTTGGAAAATCCCCTGGGAAATTGCGCCAGCATTAGCTGCCCTTGTATTTCCGGTAGATTTTCTTGCAAATAGGTTTGCAATTTTTCTGTATCAAGCGCCTCGCCGCTGCGAACGGCAGCCGGTTGGTCGGTCCAGTTGTTTTTTATCTTCTTCATATTTGAACTAAGTAAAACCTTAAGGATAAAATCCTATTTTTCTTAACCTTAGCCTTCTCCTCAGCTTTTTGAATGTTATCAATATATTCTGTACACTACCTGGCTCTATACCCCATCTCTTTCAATACCTCCCGCGCAACACGGCTTTTGTGTACTTCATCCGGGCCGTCGTAAATGCGCGCGCCGCGTTCGTGGCGATACCAGGCGGAAAGCAGTGTATCCTCAGTAATCCCTAATGCACCATGCACCTGGATCGCGCGATCGAGAGTCTTTTGCAGCACATTTGCGACAAAAAATTTAATCGTTGAGATTTCCACCCGGGCGTTATTTTGACCAACTGCATCAATTTTCTCCGCCGCATCCAGCACCAGCAAACGGGAGGCATTGATTTCCGCACGGCATTCGGCAATCCAATTTTGTATGGTTTGCTTGCTTGCCAAAGGTCTGCCCGGCGCAATCTCGCGAGTGGCGGCGCGCTCGCACATCATTTCAAATGCGCGTTCGCAAATTCCCAGCCAGCGCATACAATGGTGGATGCGTCCCGGCCCGAGACGCTGCTGGGCGATTGCAAAACCAGCGCCTTCTTTGCCAAGCAAGTGACTTTGCGGTACGCGGCAATTTTCATAACGAATTTCAGCATGGCTCATCCACCCGCTTCCGGTTTCTCCCATCACAGGAATATTGCGTACCAGGTTAAAACCGGGCGTATCCATTGGTACGATAATCTGGCTGGCGCGCTGATAAGGACTTTCCGCATCCGGGTTGGTAATTGCCATCACTATTGCAAATGCTGCACCGTCTGCAGAGGAGGTAAACCATTTATGGCCGTTGATGACATAATCATCGCCATCTTTTACCGCAGTAGTGCTCATCATTGTGGGATTGGAGCCAGCGTGGCCCGGCTCTGTCATAGAAAAACAACTGCGAATCTCACCACGCTGTAAGGGGAGAAAGAAATTCTCGTATTGCAGTTCAGTGCCGTGTTCTACCAGAATTTCCATATTCCCGGCATCCGGTGCCTGGCAATTGAAAATAAAGTGGCCGAAAGGGCTGCGTCCCAATGCTTCGCTGATATGGCCGAATTCAGCCAGTGATAAGCCGGGGCCGCCGTGTGCAGCAGGCAACTGTGGTGTCCACAAGCCCATTAATTTTACTTTTTCGCGTAACTTTTGGATTTCGGGCATGCGCTCATCAAACGGCAAATCCCGTATCTTCTTTTCCAGCGGATAGATATTGTCGGCAACAAAATCGTGGATATCTTCGAGTATTTTGTTCAGGCGTTTATTGGTTTGCATTTACATTGCTCTCCGTAGTTACAATACCGGCAATCCAATCGGGAAAGCAGATTGCATTTGTTTTGCCATTGCCAACACTGCTTCTTCTCCCTGCGGTTTCCCGACAACTTGAATCCCAACCGGGAGGTTTGCATTCGTTAATCCGCACGGCACGCATCCGACCGGAAGGCCGGTTAAGCTAAGAATGAAGGTCGGGGCAACCCAATCGATATAGGTTTTCATCTCTTTTCCGGCGATGGTTTCGGGATAATTTTTTTCGACCGGAAACGGCGGCACAGCCATGCAAGGCGTTAACAAGTAATCATATTGCTTAAAAAAATCATGGAACTGCATCCAGAGCTTTCCGCGGGTGTGTTGGGCGGCGGCTAAATTTTCCATCGATGTGTCAAGCCCTCTTTCGATGTTGCCTTTCAAATTGCTGCCGAAGCTATCGGTTTTATCCAACCTGCCGTAATGAAACGCCGCCATCCAATACCCACGAATTGCCAAAAACGGCTCCCAGGCGTAGGATAAATCGAGTTCAATTTCTTCTACTTCTGCCCCGACTTGCTTCATTTCAAAAGCAGCGTTCCGGCAAAGTTTTCCGATTTCGGGGTCGATGCCGATGCCTGCAATATCCCGGCAGTAGGCGATTTTTAGCCCCTGGGGATTGCTGTTTTGAACGGCGTTGATAAAATCGCGATCTTTATTAGGCTGGGAAATTGGCGATAGCGGATCGGGGCCGCTAACCGTTTGCAGAAAAAGGGAGATGTCTTCTGCTGTGCGTGCCATCGGGCCGGTTACAGACATCGTATCCCAAACAAAATCATTGGGATACGTCGGCACTAATCCTGGAGAAGGCCGTAATCCAACCATGCCGCAAAACGATGCCGGAATACGCAGCGAACCGCCGAGATCGGTGCCTTCGGCCAGGGCAAACATTCCGGTAGCCAATCCGGCTGCCCCGCCGCCGGTAGAGCCGCCAGCGCTTAAGCCGGTATTCCAGGGATTGCAGGTACGGCCAAATACTTCATTAAATGTATTTCCGCCGGTAGCGAATTCCGGTGTGTTGGTTTTGCCAATGATGATTGCACCAGCCGCTTTGAGGCGTTGCACTACCAGCGCATCCTCATTCGGCGCAAAATCGGCATAAGGCGTGGAGCCAAAGGTGGTGCGTAATCCAGCGACCGGTGTAACATCTTTGATGCCGACTGGCAATCCGTGCAACGGGCCGGTTTCTTCGCCGTTTGCAGCTTTTTCATCTAATTCTCGCGCTTCATCCAATGCCTTTTCTGATAAGGTACAGACGGCATTTATTTGCTGATTGTATGTTTCGATTTGTGCCAGGGATGCTTCAACTACCTCAACAACGGATAATTGTTTTTGGTGGATTTTCTCTCTTAACTCAGTAGCGGATAACCTGGAAATTTCTTTACTTTGCGGCATTGGTTGCTCCTTTTCTGACGGGATAAACAGGATTCACCGGATTTATTGTTTTTGTGGAAACACCGGTTGCGCCCAGGCAATTTTTCCGTTGGAGTCGATAATTTTGGCGCGCACGTACAATTCATCGCCGCGAAATTGATATATTGCCGGATTGGTAAATTGTTCGCTGAGAATCTCCCCGCCGTTTCCGATAAAGTGTATGCGGTAGCGGGTTTGCCGCCGGGTTTTACTCGTGTCTATTTTGATGGTGATGCTGCTATCGGTTACTGAAAATTCTTCCAATTCCACGCCGGTAGAAGCGTAAAAATCGCCGCGTTCCATTGCGCTTAAAATCGCATCCGCTGATAGTTTTTCTGCCTTTACAACAATCCAACCTCGCCCTGGTTGCGAGGCATTGTGATCCCAGGGGCGTTTAAAATGGTGGGCGTCATCCACGGCGATGCCGTAAACCTGTTTGCCGGAAGAAAGTATCATATCCCACATTTCTTCCAATCCGGGCATTCCGCCGCCACCCTGGTTATTGACGAACGGATGGCCGTTAAAAATCTCGAATAATTTGTAATTGTTTACCTGTTGGAGTTTTTCTGCAGAAATCGCCCACTTAAAATTGGGGTGATTGATGTGAGGAATTCCTTCCACCGCTCTAATTGCATCGACATTTTTTTGCATTGTCTCGACAACGCTGCTGCCGCCCTGCGGTTCGACCAATTCGTTGACATCCAAACCGTTTACATGGATTGGCTTGCCCTCAAACCGATCAGTTACTTCTTCCCCCTTGATCACCAAAAATTGCTCATCCGCACCGTGCAGCGCGTTAAGAGCAGCGACATTGGTGAGGAAGTTATGATCGGTGAGTACTAAAAAGTGGTAGCCATGCTCGCGGTACCAGCGTACGACTTCATCCGGGGTGCTGTCGCCATCGCTGTTGAGAGTATGAGTGTGGGTGTTGCCTTTGTACCAGTGTAATTCCGGTTCTTGCGAAATTGGTTTTTCTTGCGCTATACAAAAAGAAGTGATTGCTGTAAAGAGAATCCAATATGTAACAAAATTTTTTGTGTTGATAAAATGTTCCATCTTACAAGTAGCTTTATCCAATCTCATTTTTTATACTACTATTCAATAATCGAAATTCAGAAAAACCGCGAATTAAAAAAAATAAAAAACCTCCCCATGGTACGGTAGAAGTGATTTTACAAATTGTAGGGAATAACTCACCCATTAACGTCTGATCCCTCAAAGTGGGTAATACTAGCAAGACGATTCCAAGAACCATTGATATAGATACAAGAGCACCTATCATGGGCAGCCAATCGAAAAGCAGAATCTGCCTTTTGTGTTTCGCAGAAAATTGTTCATGTTTATCACTACCTAAGAGGATTTTATCGCGTGCTTCGTTTACTAATTTCACACCCGAAAACACCGCACTTGTGCCTGCCCAATAAGCGGCCAGGAGAACAAGAACCAGTTGAATATCCGTCATAAGTTTGACCTTTTTGATTATCGAGCTTAATCTCTGTTGGGTTAAAAATATTTACTATCGCGCCAAAATCAACTTACGAGCTTGCGTAAAACTACCGGCAGTAATACGATAAATATAAATGCCGCTCGCCAAATCCGCAGCATCCCACTCAATTTGATGTCGTCCCGCCGGTTGCCGTTTATCAACCAGAGTGGCGACTTCCCGACCAAGAGTATCATAAATTTTCAATGTTACGTGAACGATTTTCGGCACAGCATATTGAATGGTGGTGGCGGGATTAAACGGGTTGGGATAGTTTTGCGAGAGCGAAAATTCCGCCGGTATATTGACATCATCATTTGAGTCGCCATCAATAGCAGTGATGTTAAAAAAGAAGTTTAGCACCCGGCCCATTACTTGTGTACGCACTTCCGCTTCGGCAATCGTTTCGAAGGGAAATGCCAGGTAAACGACTTTTCCGATGGCGGTTCCCTGGCCGAAGGTGCCTTCATATTGAACACCGGCAATTTGCGTTGCATCGAATTGCAATGCGGCAACGGCATTCTCGCCAACCGGTTCAACCACATCCGGTGTGGCAACCGGGTAGGGAATTTGCCCAAAGCCGAAATCCAATCCATCAAATATTGCATTGGCGGAACCGGAAGCGGTTACGGATTCGGCGTCGTGGGCAACAAAAGTCGCTTTCAGGTAATTGTTGAGAAAATCTTCGTCTTCCGGGGAAGCGGTGCCGCTGCCATCCTGGTCGAGGTCGGTGGCGATTTCCGAACCGCGGACGAATAGAAAGCCCCCGGATTCCAGATAATTTTTTACCAGCGCTTGCTCTTGCGCACTAAAGGTTTCGTAAGGGCCGCTTTCGTCGCCTAAAATCCAGATAACGGCTTCATAATCGTTTAAATCCGTCAGGCTGTCTTCAATCGCCTCATTGGGAACCGTATCGAAACTGAATTGATTGGCGATAATTGCCGACCCGTGCGTAAATCCGAAATGATGAAATGGCTCACTCCATCCGCCGTTGGTGCGATCAAAGCCATCAACGATTAACACCTTTTTGATAAAATCACCCCCGTTGCTCATTCCGTAAGTGTCAGAACGTATGCTTTCATTCGGCAGCGGCGCATCATCTACGGCGATCAATCGAAAGTAAACATCACGATTGATGATTTGATTTAAAGTTGTATCGGTTACCGCAGACGTAAACACGGTTTCGTCGCGAAACAGCGACCAGGTTTCGTTATCAAAACTGAAAAATAGACGATAGCCTAACAAATCATCCTCGGTATTGGAAAACCAGGCCACGCGCATACCGCTATCGGTTTCTTTAATCGATTTTAGCGTGGGTTGGGCGGGAGCGGTGAAATCGGCTTCCGTGGTGCGTACTGCAACGTAAGCGGTATCGGTATTGCCACGGGTATCTTCCGTAAATACCATCACGATGTAATCGTCTTCCGGCAAGGCAGCGGTATTCCAAAAATTATCGTTGCCAACATTGTTGGTTACGGTGTATGCATGGCTGGTGGTGCTGGATAAGGGGCGAAAATAAACGATATTCACAAACGAATTGTTCGGTTTGGTATCAAGCTGAAAACGCAAGCCGTTATTCGGCGGCTCGACAATAATGGTACTGGTATCGGCATTGAAAATTTTGTAACCGATTTTGTAAGTGCCGTTATTGCGGCGCGATAGGTTAGAGGATGGCGAACCGTTTTGTTCATCCACTTTTGCCACAATATCCACCAGGCCGCTTAACTCGTTGGTGGAAAACTGGCTGGTGGTATTATTTTGATAAAACCGGATAAAGCGGATAATCGGCGGCCAGGGGTCGTTATAAGGCGTTAAGCCGCTATTTTCTAACATGCTATTTTTTTCCGAACCGATAAACCCATTGGTAAAATGGACATGCCCCAGGCCGGGTAAAATGGTTCCCAGGACGGTTTGCTGGGCAATTACCGGATCGCCAACGGACAACGATGGATTAGGGGCAATATGCACGTAGGCAAGATCATCCACCCGTACGAAGGCGCTGGAACCGTCGGGAGATAAACTGACGATAGTGCCATTTTTGACCGGGTAAACCGGCGAGCCATCTGGTTTGGGGATATCGGTGCCGTTATGAAAATGGCCGTTAGCGCTGGTACTGCGGTATTCGGCAAAATTCCCGGTAATATCCTGGCTTTGGTTGAATGGCGTTACCGGCCAGGGAAATTGGGTTTGGGCAGAGGCGCTGTAAATGCTAAGGCAAATAATGATAATATTGAATATTGAATATTGAATATTGCTTACCCCTGTGGGGAATATTGAGTTTTTGAGAATCATGGTTGTGCCTGATAAATTTGGTAGGTTTGGGTAAATCCGGCAATTATTTCGGCAGCATCGGATGAGAGCTGCAAGGCTGGTTTTTTAAATTCTTGATTGTCAATGGTACGTT